>JAJZJY010000514.1 GCA_021809885.1 Actinomycetes bacterium | reverse complement strand
CGGCGGGGTGGCGGGTACGCCGGGCGGGCGTACCGGGTGGGCCGGCGGCGGCGATCACGGCACGCAGCCGCTCGTGGGGACCGAGGGGCCACACGGCGGCGGCGGTGGCCCACCCGAGCGGGCAGCTCACCGGCTCCGGTGCCCGCCGCCCGGCCCGGTCGGCGAGGACGGTGGCGGCGGCGTCACCGCCCGCGGCGGTGGACAGCACGGCGTGCGCCGGGGCCCGGTCGGCTTCCACAGCGGGTGCCCCTTCGATGAGGACGGCGGCGCCGTCGACGGCGATGCGCTCGATGTGCCCGAGACCCTCCGGCGTCGCCGGCCGGATGGCGAGGGCAACAGCGATCGCACTGCCGGTGGTGTTGTCGACCTCGACGGCCGCCACGGCATGATCGATGCGCTCGACCCAGGAGCGGTGGACCACGTCGCCGCCGGTGACGCGGGCAACGGTCTCCACCACCGGGGCGGCGCCGAGCAGGCGCTGGCGGACGGCCGCTTCGCTGGCGGGGACGTGCCATCGGTCGTCGTCGCGGACCCACCAGTCGAGCGCCCAGCCGGCGCCGGCGGCGGCGAGCAGGCCGCGCCCGTCGACCAGCCAGCGCTCCGGTTGGTCCGACAGCCCGAGTGTCGTCCAGACCCGGCCCGTGGGGTAGCTCGCGGCCGCCGCCGGGCCGGCCGGCAACGCCGAGGTCTCCGGGTCGAGCTGGCGGTGCAGCCACCACGGCCAGACCCACGCCGCCGCCCGGGGCGGCAGGGGACGGGGCTCCACCTGTCGGACGCTACCGGCCGCCGCTGAGGGGGCTTCCGGGTCCGTGACGACCGGTGAGCCCTGGCACCCGGCTGGGCACCGGCGCTGCCCCGCCTCGACCCAGGTCTGCCAGCTTGCGTCCAGGCTCACCAGGCGGGGCAGGTGGCGGGATCACAGCGGGAAGCGCTCCCGGATCCAGTCAGCCAGCGCCGGGTCGGTGACCCGCAGCTTGCCGGCGTCGTCGGCGACGAGGTCACCGGAGTCGATCAGGGTGGTGCGGGCCCCTTGGGCGGTGCTCTTGGCCAGATCGAGCAGGTCGGCTTCGAGGCCGAAGATGCTGCCGGAGACGGCCAAGGCCCGCAGGGTCTGGCGCTCGCTTGCCGTGTGGTCGGAGAACATGCGCTCCATCGGGTCGGCGCAAAGGCGGCGCATCTGGGCCAGGCCGTCCGCCCATGCGTCATGACCGAAGCCGCCTGGTGGCGTGTTCTCCCAGCAGCAGTCGGCCAGCTGCATGCTCCGCTGCGGGTGCCCTCCGCTGTAGTCGAAGATGAGCTGCCCGAGCCGGCCGGCGCGCCGCTCGGTGCCTGCGAAGCCGCGGCCGACGATGTCGTCGACCGCGGCTGCGTCGAGCGGGCCGATGTCGACGAGGTCGGCCTGGCCATAGAACGGCTGCGGTTGGTGAGTGAACAGGCTGCGCATCATCGACGGCTGGGAACCGGCGAAGACGAGCCCGAAGTCGCGGTAGTGGTGTTGGAAGGCGGTGCGCATCGCCCCGGCGGCGCCCGCCACCTTCGAGACCGAGGAGAACTCGTCGACGATCAGCAGGGTCGGCGTCGACGTCGCAGTGCGGACGAGGACCTCGAGGAGCAGGGCGAAGCTGAGCGCCGGGTCGGGCCGGTTGCGTGCCGGGCCAGCCAGGGACACCTTCAGGCCGCCGAGGTTGAGCGATACCTCGAGGGAGTACCTGCGGGCAAGCTCGGCGAGGCGGCCGCGAGCGCCGGCGAGGGCGGTGTCGAAGCGCACGGCTACATCGGCGAGCGAGCTGACCTCGTAGAGGTCGACCCAGACCGTCTCGATCTCGGTCAGCTCGGATGCGACGCGGCGCAGCACACTGGTCTTGCCGTAGCGTCGCGGGCCTAGCAGGGCGGTCACCTTGCGGCGGGTGATGCGGGTGACGAGGTCGGTGATGAGGCCGTCGCGGCCGCTGACCTCGGACGGCTCGAGTGGCCCCTGATAAGGGAACGGTGACACGTCCACACCCAGAAGGTACCATGAAGACGTACCTATCGGGTACGTCTCAGCCGTACCTGTAAACCTGCCTCGCCGGAGGGAGCCCCGATGTGGCTGTCTGGGCCTCACCGACACGCCCGAGCACGCAAGACTCGTGAGCAGCGAGCTGGTCCGTGGTCTCTCGGCGAGGGTAATGCCGGCTGGCAGACTCATGGTTCTGCGACAGATAGCGGGAGGTTCCCTCCAGTCATCAAGAACCTCGACTTCGCGGCAGCGCGCGTCGAAGGGCGCGAACAGGTCGGCAACCGCCCCTCGTAGCGGACGGCGACGAAGGTCCCAGGAGCACCCACCGATGCCGGGTAGGTCACCGCCGAGGGCGGTTTCAGCACTGCTGTCGATGAGGACCCACGCGCAGCGCAGCCGACCGTCACCAGGCACTCGACGAGTACATCCGGCGCCATACCAGCTGATCGTCGCAGAGCGGGCCGCCCTGTGGATCGTGCGCGACCTCAGGGGCGACTTCCGAGACTGGCAGGAGATCAGGAGCTGGGCGCAGTCGATCGCTGCCCACCTGTCGGAGGCGACAGCGGCCTGAGCCCGGCTCCGGCCGCCCGGTGCCGGTGCACCGACACGGCGTACTCCCGGCCAGGCTCGAACGGCTCCCGGTCCCAGGCCGACCACCGCTGGTCGAGCTGCAGCCCGGCCGCCGCGCACGCCTCGTCCCATTCGTCCAACCCATAGCCCCGGTCGAGCTGAAACCCGGCGACCAGCACGCCGGTCGGCGCCACGTGGGCTGCGCAGGACCGGACGAGCGCCACCCTCGAGCTGGGAGGGCAGAAGATGGGGACGTTGCCTGCCAGGACGACGACGTTGAACGCCCGGCCGAGCTCGAGGGCGGCGAGGTCGGCCTCGACCCACCCGATGCCGGGTCCGCGGCGGCGTGCCTCGGCGAGCATCGAGCTGTCGACGTCGACACCCACCACCTCGACCCCCTGGCGCGCCAGCTCGATGGCAACGCGGCCGGTGCCGCATCCGGCGTCGAGCACGCTCCGGGGTCCGAAGGAGAGGACGAAGGTGGCCTCGCCGTGGACGTCCACGCCCTGATCCACAAGGGCGTCGAACCGGGCCTGGTAGGTCTCGCCGTCGAAGGCCGTGGGTCGCCCGGCCCGTTCGCGCTCGTGCATGGACACGCAGCGAACGGTACCCGCTCGTCCCCGAGAGGTGGGGCGTCCCGCTCAGCCCTTCTGCGCCAGCAGGTCCTTGGCGTGCTCGGAGACCTCCGCCCCCTGTTCGTAGGGCCCGGCTCGCTCAACGGGGTCGGTGGTCGGCTTCGGTGGTGGGGCTGGGGCCGAGGCGTAGGCTCGTGACGTGAGCGAACAGGCGGTCACCGCCTTGACCTTGCCCGAGTACCTGGCCTGGGAGGAGCGCCAGGCCGAGCGCCACGAGCTGGTCGGCGGACGGGTGTATGCCATGACGGGGGGGGACCGAGAGGCACGGGCTCATGGCCGGTCATCTCTTCACCCTGCTGGCTGCAGGCGCGGCGCCGAGGAGGTGCCGGGCGTTCCAATCCGACCGCAAGCTACAGGTCGCTGCGGGCGATGTGTACTACCCGGATGTCATGGTGGTGCGTGGGAAGGCCGCTGATGTGCAGTACGAGGCCGACGCAGCCGTCCTGGTCGAAGTTCTCTCCCCCTCGACGAGGTCGCAGGATCGGCGTGAGAAGGTCCGCTCATACGCCACGTTGCCCTCGATCACCCATTACGTGATCGTGGGGCCCGAAGTACGGCGCATCGAGGTCGCCCATTGGGATTCGGACCGGAAGCTGGCTTGGGCCACGATAGGCCCCGGTGACCAGCTCCACACGCCTTATGGCACCTGGAACCTGGACGACATCTACAAAGACGAGCGTTGCTACTGCGACTACACGAGGCACCTTTCGCAAGGTGCTGGGCTCACGTTTGGCTGAAGATCGGGTCGCAGTAGCAACGCTCGCCTTGGTACGACACGGTGGACTCGATCGCGAGTACCTGACCGGGCCGATCAGCCTGCGACTGGGGCCGGGCACTCGCCGGCGTGACTTCAATGGTGGCTGTTTCCCCGCGCCCGAACAAAGGCCCTGATGGTGCTGCGATCGGAGTGTGGCGCACCCATTGGAGTACGTGCTGTTCACGGTGGTGGCTGTCGAGCTTCTCGCCGCCGGCGCCCTGATCGGGTGGACGACCGCTCTCGGCGATGTCGGCCCGGCGGCGCGTCGTCGTGGCGGTGAGGCGCCTCCGGCCCCGCCGGCCGGGCCGCCTGACGCTGCCGCAGCTCGCCGAGGA
>JAJZJY010000513.1 GCA_021809885.1 Actinomycetes bacterium | reverse complement strand
CCTCGTCTGCCGGTCGCCTCGGCGTCGGGGGCGACCGGGTACGCGCCGGTCATCGAGGTCCGCGCCCCGGGCGCGCGCCTCGGCGCCTGGCCTGCCCTGGTCGGCCTCGGGGTCGCGGTCGGCCTCGTCCTCCAGGCGCTGCTCGCCACCCACGCCCAGCTGCCGGTCACCCGCGTCCTTGGAGTGTCGCTCGCCGCCAGCCTGGTCGGGCTGCTTGGCGCCAAGGGCTACTACCTGGGCGGCCATCACCTCATGCGACGCTTCCTACCAGCGTACCGAGATGACGAGCGCCCGGCCGTGTGGACCGCCGGCATGTGCATCCAGGGCTTCGTCGCCGGTGCGCTCGGCACCCTCGTCGCCGGCGCGCTCGTCGCCGGGCTGCCCGTCGGCGCGTTGTTGGACGTGACGGCCCCGGGGCTGTTCTTCGGGATGACGATCGGGCGGTTCGGCTGCTTCTTCGGTGGCTGCTGCGCCGGTCGGCCTACCGCGTCGCGCTTTGGCCTGTGGTCCTCGGACCGGCGCCTCGGCGTGCGACGCATCCCGACCCAGCTCCTCGAGTCCACCCTGGCCCTGTGCATCGCAGGACCCGCCTTGCTGGCCATGTGGGTGACGACGCCACATCCCGGCGGGGTGGTGTTCGTCGGCGCGATCGCCGCCTACACGCTCGGACGCCAGGCACTGTTCCCGCTGCGGGACAACCCCCGCAAGACCGCCCACGGTCGCAGCCTCACGATGGCGCTCGCCGCGCTCGTGGTCTTCGCCGATGTCTTGGTGGGCGTGCTCGTATGACGGCGCCCGGGACGACCACCACCGGCACGCTGTGCGGCGGCCCAGGCCGGGGCGGCGCAACAGCGAACCGAGGAGGGAGATCGACATGGCACACGTGATCGTCCTCGGCGGCGGCTTCGGCGGCCTCGCCAAGCTGTGGGACCTGGTCGGCACGCGACCGCTCGAGGCGGGCACGGGACGCCTCGATACCCTGACCGGCCGCGGCATCGCCTTCGTCAAAGCCACGATCATGGGTATCGACCCCGAGCGCCGGCGGGTCGAGACGAGCGCGGGTGCCTACGACGCCGACTTCTTGGTGGTGGCCCTCGGGGCGACCGACGGATTCGGCGCGCTCGACGGGCTCCAAGGCGCGGCCCACCACCTCTACGACCCCGGGGCGCTGCCGGCGATGCGCGCCGCCTTGAGTCGTCTCGACGCCGGCCGCCTGGTGGTCCCGGTCCTCGGCGGTCCCTACAAGTGCCCGCCGGCGCCCTACGAAGCCACCTTCTTGCTCGACGAGCACCTCCGCCGGCGTGGGGTCCGAGACCGCGTCGAGGTCGTCGTCACCACCCCGCTGCCAACGAGCCTTCCCGCCGCGGGCTCCGAGGTGAGCGACATGGTGGCGCGCGCCCTCGCCGAACGAGACATCGAGCTGCGCACCGGCCTCATGGTGGAGGTCATGGATTCGGAGGCTCAGACGCTGCGCTTCGCCGGCGGCACCACACTCAGCTACACCCTGGCATTGGCCGTGCCGGTGGCCGCTCCGCCGGCGGTGGTCGCCGAGAGCGCCCTCGCCGGCGACGGCGGGTGGATCTGGCCGGACCGGGAGTCAGCCCGCACCCGCTTCGAGGGCGTCTACGCTGCCGGCGACTGCACGGCCGTGGACGGCTTGCCGAAAGCCGCGGTCTTCGCCGAGGCTATGGCAACGGTGGCAGCCCGCAACATCGTCGCCGAACTCACCGGCAGCACTCCCACCAGCTTCGACGGCTCGGGCTACTGCTTCCTCGAATTCCCCGAGCGGCGCGCGTCGGCCCTCGAGGGGAACTTTTTCGCCAAGCCCGCCCCCGCGGTTCACATGGCCGAGCCCGACACGGCGACCTACACCCGCAAGGAAGCTTTCGAAGCCGAGCGGCTCCAGGAATGGCTCGGCCTGTGATCCTGGCCGCACCTCACCCAGGAGGTCGCGGTGGCGGGCAGCCGGGCAGCGCGACCGCCACATCTGCGCGCTGGGTGCGCCGGACCTTCGCCGTATCTTCACGGGCCCCCGGTACGCTCCGATGTAGTAGTTGCGATCGACGAGGAGGTGGCCCATGAGCCCGACGAGGACGAAGCGCTGGGCGGTCGGTGGGGCGGCGCTCGGATTGGCCGGAGCGCTCGTCGTCGGGGTTGCCCTTGCGATCAGCTCAGGCGTAGGCGGCGCAGTCGCCGCCCGGTTCACCTCGGCGTCCTCCTCTTCCGGCAACGGCGCCGTTCTGTACGCGGGCGGGGGCGCCATGATGGGCGGCACCGGGGGAGGCACCGGGGCGAACGGCGGTATCGGGGGCATGATGGGCGGCACCGACATGATGGGGGGCGGGTCCTCGCCGAAAGGCGGCGGGAACGCCGTCAGCGCCGGGACCCTGTCGTCGCTGGTGGCCCGGGGCGAGCAGGGAGCCACCATCGACACAAAGACGAACACGGTGACCTACGCGGGTCGCTCGGTGACCCTCGTGGCGCTGGCTTCGCCCCACGGCGAGCCCAACATGACCTGGGAGATCGACGGGCTGGTCAACCCGACGGTGACGGTGGCGTCGGGGGCTCAGGTGACGGTGGTGCTGGTGAACGCCGACTGGGGCTACATGCACGGCTTCGAGCTCACGACGACCCCGCCTCCCTACCCGGAAATGGCGATGATGGGGATCAGTGACGATTTCTTCTTGATGCCGTTGCCCCCGCGCACCGAGAAGGACACCGCGACAGCAAGCTATTACACCCGTAGCGCAAGCTTCACCGCGACGGCCGGCACCTACCACTATCTCTGCCCGGTCCCCGGTCACGCTGCCATGGGCATGTTCGGCACGCTGGTCGTTTCGTGAGCGCCCACTACTCTGGGGGTTGCCCCACTGGCGGCGTGAGGAGTGCCAAGGTGGTCGCCCTGGCCAGTCGGGCGCGGCACCGACTCGGAGAGAGGTGGTGGGCGACATGATGGTGTTCGGACCGCTCGTGATGCTGGTCGGCTTCGCCGTGGTCATGCTCGGTCTGATTGTGGCGTCGCGGTTCGTCGCAGGTGGCGTCGGCCAACGTGCCATGGGCCCCGGCTGCATGGGCCGCGATCGCACGCCGGGGAGGCCTGCTCCGGGCCTCGAAACCCCGAAGGCCGCGGCGGACCCGCTCGAGATCGTCCGCGAACGCTACGCGCGTGGCGAGATCGACCACGACGAGCTGGAGCGCTACCTCGACCACCTGCTCACAAGCGAGCGGCCCGGTCGCACCTCCGCCGACCCGCCAAGATAGGAGCCTCGGCCGACACGTCTGACCGAAGGCACGCTCGAGCTGCGCTCCGGTGTCGCTGCTGCACCATTGCGCCTGACAACCGTGGAGACGGGGCGTTCCCTGGGAAGGTGGGCTACCCGCGGAGAGGTGTGTGCTATCTCGCAGACGACCGGTGTCGCGTGGAGCGTAGCAACAGGGTGATCCCCTGGTCGAGAGAGCCCGAGGTGAGCACGCCGACGTTGCGTTCGAGGATCCGGCCTCCGGGGGACACGAACACCGTGGTGGGCAGTCCGAACAGCCCGTAGGCGGTGGCGGCGGTTCCGTGGGGGTCATAGACCGAGGGGTACGTGACGCCGAACTCGTGCAAGAAGGACAGCGCCGCGGCGCGGGTGTCGTTGGTGTCCACGCCCACGAAGGTGACCCGGGCGCCCACCCGGCGGTAGGCGGCCTCGAGCAGGGGTGCCTCCTTGCGACAGTCGACGCACCACGACGCCCAAAAGTTGACGAGCACGGGTCGTCCTCGCAGCTTGGCGAGACTGAGGGTCGCCGAAGGGTCGATGAGCTCGGAAAGCGTAAACGCCGGGGCAGCCCCGCCGCCGAAGGTGACGAACTTCGGGGCGTCGCCACCGGGCCCGGAGACCTTTACCAGGCTCGGGCGGACGACGAGTGCGACGGCGGTCGCGCTGAGGACGAGCCCGATCGCCACCGCCCACCAACGGGGGCGCCGCCGCCGAGTCGCCGATCCTCCACAGCGCACGGCTGCGACGCAGCTCGGAGGCGCAGCCTCGTCGGCTTCGCCACCGGTGTCCGCGACGCCGCTCGGACTTGCCTCCACGCCGACGAAAGTACTACACCTTGTCGCAGATATTTGGCCGCAGGCCTCACCACTGCCTGCCGCCGACATGGACCGAACCACTGACATGCCCAAATCACTGCCGGAAAGAGAACCGAGAACCAGCAAGTGCACGAAGACGGACCTACTGCGACTCTGCACACGGCCGAGAAGGCTGGCTGCTCCGTCGACACCACCGGGGGAAGGGCTTGCCTTCTGGCCGTACTC
>JAJZJY010000512.1 GCA_021809885.1 Actinomycetes bacterium | reverse complement strand
CTCCGATGGGCACCCCGGACATCTTCGCCGTCGGCGAGCCTCACGCCTGCTCGACGTGCGCGCCAGACACACTGAGCGGGTGACCGGCACGCACGCCCGATCCTCACAGCCTGCCGGTGGGGCCCGCGCGCTGCTCGGCACCGCCGCCGCCGCCCTGCTCGTGGCATCGGTCGTCGCCGCGACTGTGGCCGGACGGGGACGCAGCCCGGCGCACCGTCCCGTGCACCGCCCCGGCAGAGGGACGCCACCCTCGCAGACGGCCGAGCCGGCGAACAGCGAAGTGCCGCTCCCCACCGGCCTGACCGGGCGCCTGCTGGCGCCGGAGGACTTCGGCGGCTACTACCGCCCGGCGCCGGCCACGGCTCCGGCCGACCTCAACAGCTCCCGCTGCCTGCGGGCCATCGCCGGCGCCGGCCACCCCGCCGAGCAGGCCTCCACCTACCTCGCCGTCGGCAACGCCGGGGGCGTCCCTGCGGTGCTCGAGGCCGTCGACGTGCACCGCACCCCGGCTGCCGCCGCCGCCGGCTGGAGCGCCGCCGCCAAGTCGTTGCGCCACTGCCTCACCTTGCGGGCCGATCTCGCTGGCGAGGGGCGGATCACCACCCGCCTCGCCGCGGTCCCACCAGCGACCCTCGGCTTGCAGGAGGTCGGAAGGCATGTGGAGCTGCGGCGCGGGACCTTCGAGGCGTCAGGCTTACTGGAGTCGCTCGAGATCGCCGTGGTGTCCGCCGGCGACCGCCTGCTGGTGGTCGTCGAGCTCGACCGGGTGCCGCCGGTGCCCGGGTCCGCCATATACGACAACTTCGGGTCGGCGGTCGTCACAGCGTACGGCAAGCTGGCATGACATCCGTGGAGAGCAGGGACATGCAAGGGAGGGCAGGGACATGCAAGCTGCGCCGCCGACGCCGATGGACCACGCCGCTCGCCTGCCGCGGCTGCGTGACAGCCTCGAGCGCGAAGGGCTGCCCGGGTTGGTCGTCGCCGGTCTCGCCAACATCCGCTACCTGACCGGCTTCACTGGCTCGGCGGGGCTGCTGTTCGTGCTCCGGGACAAGGCGCTCCTGCTCACCGACGGCCGCTACTCCACCCAGGCGGAGGAGCAGCTCGGCGGGCTCGATGTCGACATCGAGATCGGGCTGTCCGCAGCCGAGCGCACCCGCCTCGGCCGCCGCATCGTCGAGGGTTCCCGGGTCGGCCGCCTCGGTCTCGAGGCCGCCCACGTCACTTGGGCGGCGCAGCAGGACTTCGCCCGTGAGTGGTTCCCGCAGGTGGAACTGATCCCGGCCGTGGGCCTCGTCGAGGGCCTCCGGATGTCGAAGGACCCCGGGGAGATCGACCGCATCGCCCGTGCGGCCGCGGTTGCCGACGCGGCCCTGGCGGAGGCGAGGGCCCTGCTGGCCGGCGGACTGACCGAGGCGGAGCTCGCGCTCGCCCTCGACACCGCGATGCGCCGGCTGGGGGCGGACGGGCCGGCCTTCGACACGATCGTCGCCGCCGGGACCAACGCGGCCGAGCCCCACCACCGCCCGTCCCACCGGTCCATCGGGGAGGGCGAGCCTGTCGTGTTGGACTTCGGGGCGGCCGTCGACGGCTACCGGTCGGACATGACGCGCACCGTCTGGGTCGGGGACCTGGCCACCCCCGAGTTGCGGCGGGCCGTAGCCGTCGTGGCCGAGAGCCAGGCGGCAGGTGTTGCCGCCGTGGCCGACGGCGTGGCCGGCGCCGAGGTCGACCGGGCGTGCAGGGCGGTGATCGCCGCCGCCGGGTGGGGCGACCGGTTCGTGCACGGGACGGGGCACGGGGTGGGCCTCGACATCCACGAGGCCCCGTCTGTCGCCGCGACCTCCACGGATACACTGCATCGCGGCCACGTCGTCACCGTCGAGCCCGGCGTCTACCTCCCCGGCGTCGGAGGGGTGCGCATCGAGGACACGGTGGTCGTGACCGAGGCAGGTTGCCGACCACTCACCATGACCCCGAAGGATCTCTGATGCCCGCCGTCTCCACCAACGACTTGAAGAACGGGATGAGCCTCAACCTTCCCGAGGGCCTCTACTCCGTCGTCGAGTTCCAGCACGTGAAGCCGGGCAAGGGCGGGGCGTTCGTCCGTACCAAGCTGAAGAACGTCCGCACCGGAGCCGTCATCGAGCGTACATACCGGGCGGACGAGAAGCTCGACCAGGCCCTCATAGACAAGCGGGAGATGCAGTACCTGTACCCCGACGGGGACAGCTACGTCTTCATGGACACGACGGATTACGAGCAGCTGAACGCCCCGCGTGCCGCCCTCCGGTCCGCCGCCGACTACCTGAAGGAGGGTGACTCCGCCATCCTCCAGATGTTCGACGGCGAGATCGTCGGTGTCGACCTCCCGGCCGCCGTCGAGTTGGAGGTGACCGGAACCGAGCCTGGCCTCCAGGGGGACCGGGTGTCGGGGGCGCGCAAGCCCGCCATGCTGGAGACGGGCCTGCAGGTGCAGGTGCCGCTGTTCGTGACCGTCGGCGACCGCGTGAAGGTCGACACCCGCAGCGGCGAATACCTCACCCGCGCCGGGTCCTGACCGTGTCGGCCGTCGCCGGCGCCCGGCGTCAGGCCCGGGAGCGGGCGCTCGGCCTCCTCTACGAAGCCGAGGCCAAGGGCGAGGCGCCCACCACCGTCCTGGCGGCGCTGCCGGTCGATCCGGACCCCTACGCCACCTCGTTGGTGGAAGGCGTCGAACGCCACGGCGAGGAGATCGACCGGCTCATCGCCAGCCATGCCATCGGCTGGGCCCTCGAGCGCATGCCCGCCGTCGACCGCAGCCTCCTGCGACTCGCCACCTTCGAGCTGCTCGGCCGGCCCGACACGCCGACAGGGGTGGTGATCTCCGAGGCGGTGGAGCTGGCGAAGGAGTACTCCACCGAGGAGTCGGGACGCTTCGTCAACGGCGTCCTTGCCGCACTCGCAGCCGTCACCCGGCCTCCGGGTACGGGATGAGCCCTGGGCTGTTCAGATCGGGTGGCTCTGGAGGTACTGCGCCACCGGAGCCCCAGCCAGCACGGTGACCACCGAGCCGGCGGCGAGGAAGACGCCGTACGGCATGGGCGTCTTGCGCTGCATCCGGCCCGTGCCGAGGAGGAAGGCGGCAGCCACGACCCCGGCCAGGTTGGCCACCAGGAAGCCGATGAGGGCGTAGTCGGGACCCAGCCATCCGAGCACCAGGCCGATGGCGCCGGCGAGGCGCACGTCGCCGTAGCCCAGCCATCGGGGGTTCACCCGGTTGAGGACCCAGAACAGGCCGAAGGCGACGGCGGCGCACACCGCGCCGACGGCGAGCCGTCCCCAGC
Organism: Actinomycetes bacterium; assembly: GCA_021809885.1. Taxonomy (GTDB): domain Bacteria; phylum Actinomycetota; class Acidimicrobiia; order Acidimicrobiales; family Palsa-688; genus JAKAQB01. The sequence continues at coordinate 982 of JAJZJY010000512.1, read as the reverse complement.
GCCCGGTCGTCGCGCTGTCCACCAGGAGCAGGCTCCCGCTCAGGACGGCGGTGACGTAGACGATGCGGCGGGGGAGCAGGTAGCGCTCGAGGTCGACGCAGGCGAGGGCGACGAGCCCGGCGACGAAGGCGTCGACCGCCGGCGTCGCCCAGGACCAGCCGAACCGCACGGCGACAGCCGTGAAGAGGGCTGCTGTGCCCGCTTCGACGATCGGGTAGCGAGCCGAGATGTGGGCCTGGCAGCGGCGGCAACGTCCCCGCAGCACCAGCCAGGAGACGACGGGGATGTTGTCGCGCGCCGCGATGGTCGCTGCGCACCCGGGGCACGCCGAACGGGGCCGGACCAGCGACTGCCCGAGCGGCACCCGGTGGACCACGACGTTGAGGAACGAACCGACGGACAGCCCCGCCAGGGCGGAAGCGACGGCGAGTGCGACGGCGGCGGTCACGGAGGGCTCCGGCGTTGGGGGGTGGTTGACGGCGTCAGCGGCGAGAGCCGGCGAAGTGCCTGGGTTGATGATCTCCCATGCCGACGCCGGCGGGTGGCGTCACGAAGATGGGTGCGAGGAGCTCCTCGAGCGGTTGGTCGAAGCGGGCCTCGGCAGCGCTCTCGGCGGTCTCCCACCCCTCGGGCTCGGACACCAGCACCCCAGCGCCGGCCGCTGGGGCAAGGTTCGCCTGCGGCAGCACGCTCATGGGCCCGGCGCCCGGCGCTACGCCGGCGGGGGAGCGGGGCAGCGGCACCGGGGCGGCTCCGGGTGTGACCATCGCCAGCCTGGGACGGTGGCGCGGCCGGCTGGTCGCCACCACGCCGGCGCCGAGCAGCAGTGCCGCCACCGCGATCTCCAACTCGAGCTGGGCGTCGGCACCGGTGTAGGGCAGGGACGTCGCTGTCAGCGCGCCGCTCGTCGCCTTGGTCGTCGATGTGGTGGGGGTGGCGGCCGTCGTCGCCGCTGCCGTGGCGGTGGTGGTGAGGAAGCTGA
>JAJZJY010000511.1 GCA_021809885.1 Actinomycetes bacterium | reverse complement strand
GTCGGATGGGAGCATGATCCCCGGCTGGCCCTACCGGGCCGGCGCTCCGATCGAGTCGTCGCCGTCGGCGGCAGGCGGTCAGGTCACCTTCGGCGTCGGCAGCGCCGCCGACCCGGCGGTAGCGGGAGGGTATCGAGCCGTTTGGGCTTCCGGCAGGGGCAGCGGGACGCTGCGGTGGTCGCGCACCGTGACGCTCACCCCCAGCGGGGGGCGGGTGACTGGGGTGGCGGCAGGCCTCGCCTACGGTCGCCTCCAGGGCCGGATCGCCGTCGTCGGTGGATCGCTCGGCCAGCTCGAGGACGCCCTGACCGCCTCCAGCGGCAGGCCGCTGCCCGGCTTCCCGTGGTTCCAGTCCGACACCCAGTTCGACACCCCGGCCGTGGCCAACCTCGGCCACGGCAACGTGATCATCCAAGGGGGGTCGTCCACCGCCAACCCGCACTTCCACCCGCCGTACTACAACGGCGGGCACCTGCGGATCCTCTCCGCCACCGGGAGGCCGCTCTGCAACCACAACACCAACGAGGAGATGGACTCCTCGCCCGCCGTCGGCCGCTTCCTGGCCGGCGGCGCCGTGGGCATCGTCGCGGGGACCGGCACCTACTACCGTGGCGTCAGCGACGAGGACGCCCTCATCGCCATGCGCACCAACTGCTCGGTCGCCTGGGAGATCCACCTCGCCGGGTCCACGGCCTCGAGCCCCGCTCTCGTGAGGGCCCAGCCGGGTGGCCTGCAGATCGCGATGGGAGCAGCCAACGGGCAGCGGGGCGCCGCCTACCTCGTCGACGGGGCGACCGGGCGGGTGCTGTGGAGCCGGCCGCTCGACGGCGCCGTCATCGGCGGGATCACCAGCGCCGACCTCGGCGGCGGGCTGCAGGACCTGCTCGTGCCCACCACCCACGGCCTCTACCTGCTCGACGGCAGGACCGGGGGGGTGCTGGCGACGGTGCCCTACGTCGGGCTGCAGAGCTCGCCGCTCGTGACCGACGACGCCAACGGCCTCATCGGGATCACCATCGCCGGCTACAACGGCCATGGCGCCGGCGTGGTCGAGCACTTCGAGGTGACCCGGACGGTCGGCGCCCGCGCCGACGAGGTCGGCGCCTGGCCGATGTTCCACCACGACCCGCTGCTGACCGGGAGCGCGCTGCCCGCCAGTGGCTGACCGTCCACGTCGGGGGCGGCCTCAGCGTTCCGGCACGACCTCCCAGTACGGCGTCAGCGTCGCCACCCCCCAGTCCTCGGGGATGCTGCCCCGTTCGACGTCGAAGCGGAGGCAGTTCTGGCGGTGGTCGTACTCCTTGAACAGGGTGTAGTCGCAGAGCACGGCGCTCAGGTCGTAGGTCCCCGGCAGGAGGGAGACCTGCTCCATGTGGATGTCGACGTATCCCTTGCCGTCGAGCTTGTCAGGCACGGCGCCGTAGGCCTTGGTGTTGGGCCCGGTGACGGCATGGCCGGCGAGGGTCGCCACGTAGCAGCAGAAGACCGGCTGCGCTATCGGCTCCGACATCTCGTAGTGGAAGCGTATGGTGTGCGGCGCCCCGCAGGCCAGGCGGTCGACCGGCTGGCCGGCGCCGTCGAGCAGCTCGACCTTGGAGATGCGGCCCTGGCCCGACCCCCACCGGGTATGTCCCTCCTCGTCGACCTCCCGGTCGACCTGGACCGATCCCGTGTACCGCTCGATGACGTCCCGGGTCTCCCCGATCTCCCTGATCTCCCCGTGCTCGAACCACGCCACGCGGTCGCAGATGTTCTGGACGGCGGACATCGAGTGCGAGACGAGGATGATGGTGCGGCCCTGGGAGCGCAGGTCGGCGAACATCTCGAGGCACTTGCGCTGGAACGCTTCGTCGCCGACGGCCAGGACCTCGTCGACGAGCAGCACCTCCGGGTCGACGTTGATGGCGACCGAGAAGCCGAGGCGGACGTACATGCCCGAGGAGTAGTTCTTGACCGGCTCCTCGATGAACTTGCCGATGCCGGCGAACTCCACGATGGCGGCGAACCGCTTCCGTAGCTCCTTCTGGCTGAGCCCGAGGATCGCCCCGTTCAAGAAGACGTTCTCCCGGCCGGTGAGCTCGGGGTGGAAGCCGGCGCCCAACTCGAGGAGGGCGGAGACCTTGCCGTTGACCTCGATGCGCCCGCTCTCGGGCTTCAATATCCGCGTCAGGCACTTGAGCATCGTGCTCTTGCCCGACCCGTTCTCACCGATCAACCCAAAGGTCTCCCCCTTGGGGACCTCGAAGCTCACGTCCTTCAGGGCCCAGAAGTCCTCGGCGACGACCCGGCGGCCGCGCATGATCGTGGCCTTCAGCGAGTTGTTCTTCTCCTTGAACAGCCGGTACATCTTGGAGACGTGCTCGACCTCGACGGCGTTGTGTCCCATGCTCAGAGCTCCTCCGCCAGTCGGCCCTCCATCCGGTTGAACACCCGGAGCCCGACCAGCAGCGCCCCGAAGGCCCAGGCGGCGTAGTAGAGCAGCGCCTTCCAGTCGGCGCCGGACCCGTAGAACATGGTGCTGCGGAACAGCGACGCCATTTCTGTCATGGGGTTGATCTTCAGGATCGTGAGCGCATTGATGTGGGTGCCGGGGAAGTGGTGGCCGGCGACGAGCCTCGTCGGGTACACGATCGGAGTGGCATAGAGCCACAGCAGGAAGAAGATCCCCAGGAAGTGCTCGACGTCCCGGAAGTAGACGTTGAGCACGCTGAACAGCAGGCCCAGGCCGAGGCCGAAGACGGCCGTCAGGGCGATGAGGACGAGGGTCAGCGGGAGCCACTCGAGGCTCCAGTAGTCGCCGAAGCAGACCAGGACCACGACGAGCAGGCCCATCTCGATCAGGTGGGAGACGACCGCCGCGCCGACCGTCGACGCCGGGAGCAGCTCTCTGGGGAAGTAGGTCTTCTTGATGAGGTTGCCGTTGCCGATCAGGCTGCCGACCGAGCCCATGATCGACGTCTGGAAGAAGTTCCACGGCAGCATGGCGCACAGCAGGTACAGGGCGTAGACCTTCAGGTGGCTGGGCCCACCGCTCTGAGGATGGACATTGAACAGCACCCCGAAGACGACGGTGTAGACGAGGGTGTTGGCGAGAGGGTTGGCGAGCGACCAGGCCCAGCCGAGGAACGAGCGCTTGTACTTGGAGCGAAGCTCGCGGAGGGTGAGGTGGTTGAACAGCTCCCGTGAGGAGCGGTACTCGGCAAGGGTGGTCATGAGGGAGCGACCGCCAACCTACCGGGGCGCCCCTGGCGATTCCCCGGCCACGGCGTCATCCCAGGCATGGTAGTGCCGATCAGGACTTCCCCCCCGGCGCCTCCCGCAACCGTGCCGCCAGCGCCGTGAACGCCCGGCCTCGGTGCGAGATGCGGTGCTTGGCGGCTGGTTCCATCTCGGCGAACGTCCGCCCGTCTCCCTCCGACGGCTCGAAGACGGGGTCGTAGCCGAAGCCGCCGGCTCCCCGGGCGGTCAGGGAGATCCGCCCCTCCACGACGCCCTCACCGACCACCTCCCCGCCGTCGGGCCAGCGGGCGAGGGCGACGGTGCGGAACCGGGCGCTGCGCCGCTCGGGCGGAACGCCGTCCAGGGCGGCGATCAGCTTGGCGACGTTGTCGGCATAGCTGGCGTCCGGCCCCGCGTACCGGGCCGACCACACGCCGGGAGCGCCACCGAGCGCGTCGACCTCCAACCCGGTGTCGTCGGCGACGCTCGCTGCGCCGGCGATCCTGGCGATCGCATCCGCCTTCAGCCGGGCGTTGCCGAGGAGGGTGGTGCCGGTCTCGTCCACCTCGGGAGCGCCGGGTGGGCGGGGCAGGAGGCGTACCTGGGGCCCGAGGATCTCGGAGATCTCCCGTGCCTTGTCGGGGTTGGCGGTGGCGAGGACGAGGTCGACCGCCCCGGCTCCGGTCATGGCCGCTCGGCCGGCGGCGAAGCGAGCACGTCGGCCTGCGCGCCGAGCAGATCGCGGATGCCGGAGTTGGCGAGCCCGAGCAGGGCGTCGAGCTCGCCGCGCGAGAAGGCAGCCCCCTCCGCCGTGCCCTGGACCTCGACGAAGCGTCCGGAGGCGGTCATCACGACGTTCATGTCGACCTCGGCGCGGCTGTCCTCGTCATAGGCCAGGTCCAGCAGCGCCTCGCCGCCCACCATCCCCACAGACACGGCGGCGGCCGCTTCCCGCAAGGGGTGGGCTCGCATGCGCCCGGCCGCCACCAGGCGGCTGCAGGCGTCGTGGAGGGCCACGAAGCCGCCGCAGATGCTCGCCGTGCGGGTACCCCCGTCGGCCTGGAGGACGTCGCAGTCGACGGTGATCTGGGCCTC
>JAJZJY010000510.1 GCA_021809885.1 Actinomycetes bacterium | reverse complement strand
TGCCCGCACGCGTCGTCGACACGACCGGGGCGGGCGACGCCTTCGCCGGCACCTGGGTCGCCCGCCGCCTCGCCGGCGACGGTCCGGAGGCGGCCGTGGACGCGGCACTGGCCGCCGCCGCGCGAGTCGTGGAGGTGGTGGGTGCCGGCTGGGCGCGCTGATCCTCAACGGGGGTACACGGTCCGGGGAAACTACGGTCAAATGGCCCTATGGTGAGGCCGGCCATCCCGCCATGCTGGGGGTCGAGGTGACCACCGAAGAAGAAGGAGATACGGCCATGTCCCGTAAGAAGGTATTGGTGCTCGGGGGGAACTTCGGGGGGCTCACGGCTGCGCTCGCCGTTCACCATGATCTCGAAGGCGACGTAGAGGTGCGCGTGGTCTCTGCATCCGACCACTTCCTGTTCAATCCGTCGCTCATCTGGCTGCCATTCGGCAAGAGGACGGCCACCGACATCACCTTCCCGCTCGAGCCGACCTTCGAGGCCCACGGGATCGACTTCGTCCGTGCTGAGGCGACGCACCTGGATCTCTCCGGTAAGAGGGTCGTCACGAGCGCGGGCACCTACGACTACGACTACCTCGTCATCGCCACCGGTTACCGTAATGACTACGCTGTCGTGCCGGGCCTCGGGCCGGACGGCAACGCCTTCGGCATCACCACGCTCGACGACGCGATCCGTGCCCGGGCGGGCTGGCGGCACTTCCTCGAAGCCCCAGGCGACGTCGTCGTCGGTGCCACCCAGGGCGCTGGCTGCTTTGGTGCTGCCTACGAGTACCTCTTCAACCTGTCCCACCAGCTGCGCAAGTTGGGGCTGAAAAAGCAGGTGAGGCTGAGCTTCGTCTCACCCGAGCCGTTCCTCGGACACTTCGGTATGGGGGGGCTGCCTCACGGGGAAAGCATGCTCAGCATGTTCTTGAAGAAGGAGGGGATCACTGCCCACATGGATGTCGGCGTCGATCGCGTCGAGGAGGACCGGGTTGTGCTCGCGGACGATCAGGCCATCCCCTTCTCCTACGCCATGTTCGTGCCGCCGTTCCTCGGCCAGGAAGTGGTGCGCGCCGCGACGAAGATCGCGGATGCCAAGGGCTACGTGAGGGTGCGCGACACCTACCAGGCCGAGGCCTACGACGACGTCTACGCCGTGGGCATTGCCGCAGCGGTCCCGGTGCCCTGGCAGACCTCGACGCCGCTCGGCATCCCGAAGACCGGCTTCCCCACCGAGCGGATGGCCCACATCGCGGCGAAGAACATCGCTGCCCAGATTCGCGGCGAGCAGCCGCGAGCCCACGAGGAGTTTGGCGACATGCCGGCGGTGTGCGTGATGGACGCCGGGAACAACGGCGTGATCATCCTCGCCGACAAGATGCTCCCGCCGCGAAAGCACGGGGTGCTCATCCCCGGGCCGCAAGCCCATGCGATGAAGCTCGCCTTCGAGAAGTACTTCTTGTGGAAGGCCCGCCACGGCTACGTCAATCTGCCCTGACAAGCACCTGGCAGGCACGGCCCAAGCTGACGTCCAGCCCGAGGAACTTCGAGACCAGACCAGGGATAGCGGGCAGTCGGGTAGCCCCGGCGCATTGCTGCGCCGGGGCCCCCCCTCAGAAACCGGCGTGCGGCTTTCATCGCACCGGGCTCGAGCAGACCCGAAGGGGTCACGGGCCAGCAGAGGTACTGTGGCTGGACCCCCAGGGGGGTCGCCTCGATGCCGTTCTCCAATGCCTCCGCATCGACCAGAGCGTGTGCCGCCTCGGCCTCGGTCAGGGGATGGCCTGGCCGCTTCGCTGCCGCCCGGAGACCGGAGAGGATCTCGAATGCGAAGTGGCCCAGCCGCCGCGGCGCGGAGCACGTTCGACATCAACGATGCTATCGACTCCGATAGCGTGAGTGAAAGCGTTTCGGCAGCCGATCGTTGCCCGGGCAGGTCCACGGAAACCCGACCGATCGGCTGCCCCACTGACGCCGGGTTGGGTTGGAGCGGTAGCAGCTGCCAGCCCTCAGCACGTCGGCCGGCCCCTAGGGTTTGCTTGGCCCAGGAGGTCGCCATGAACGAAGCCAGCCCCACCCGCTACCGCAAGCCCGGCTGGTTCACCCAGCACGTCTTCAATGAGGTGGTCGTCCTGCTCACCCGAGCCGGGATCAGCGTCTGGGGCAGCCGTGTCCTCGAGGTGGCCGGGCGCAGCTCCGGTGAGCCACGGCGGGTGCCGGTGAACCTGCTGTCGTTCGACGGTAACCAGTACCTGGTCTCCGCCCGGGGCACCGGCCAGTGGGTCCGCAACGTGCGGGCGGCCGGCGGTCAGCTCGACCTGCTCCTCGGCCGCACACGCCAGCACTGTGTGGCCATCGAGTTGACCGACGAGCAGAAGCCCCCGGCGCTGCGGGCGTATCTGCGGCGCTGGAAAGCGGAGGTCGGAGTGTTCTTCGAAGGGGTCACCGCGGACTCCGGCGACGACAAGCTCCAGGCTGTTGGACCCAATCACCCGGTCTTCCTTCTCCGACCGGCACCGTGACCGGAGCCGTGGCGGGCTCGCCCTCTCGGCCGCTGCCTCGAGAGCGCAACGCCCGGGTACGCGAGATCGTCGACGCCGCCCGGGGGCTGCTCGAGGCGAGCGGCAGCGAGGGGTTGACCATGAGGCGGTTGGGTCAGGCGCTCGGGATCCGAGCCCCCTCTCTGTACAAGCACCTGTCTGGCCGGCCGGCCCTGGAACTGGCCCTGGTGGAGACCGGCCTCGACGAGACCGGTGTGGCTCTCCACCGTGCAGTGGCAACGTCGGCTGGCGATCCGATCGGCTCCCTGCTCGGTGCCTACCGGGCGATGGGATTGGCCAACCCGGAGCTCTACCGTCTGATCACTACCGGCACGTTCCCGCGCACCGAGCTGCTCCCCGGCCTGGAGGCGTGGGCCGGACAGCCGTTCTACCGGGTGATGGGCGAACCGTACCTGGCCCAAGCGCTCTGGTCCTTCGCCCACGGGACGCTGATCCTCGAGCTCGACCGACGGTTCCTCAAAGGATCGGACCTCGACCGTACGTGGCGGGCGGGCGCCGAGGCCTTCACCGCCGCCCGGCTCGGCCTGGTCAGCGGACTCGCACTTTGAAGCCGGTCCCATCGGACCAGCCCGGGGAGGGCTGACCGGAGATCACGCAGCAAGTTCCAGCGGAGGACCGCTCAGCGTCAGCCGCCGCTCCGGGAGCGGACGTCGGCCAGCAGCTCCGACAGCCGCTCGGCTGCCTCCCGGCGGGCGGCCTCGAGGCCGTCGGCTCCCGGGGGAGCGGTGGCCACCTCCAGGTACACCTTGAGCTTGGGCTCGGTGCCGCTCGGCCGCAGCACCACCCGCCCGGCGTCGCCGAGGCGGACCAGGACGGCGTCCGTCGCCGGCAGGCCGCCGGCGCCGTGGGCGAGGTCGACGAATTGCGTGACGGCAAGGCCGGCGAGCCGGGTGGGCGGATCGCGGCGCCACGCGTCGACGACCCGGGCGAGCTCGCCGGGATCCCCCCGCTGGGTCCACTGCCTGGTGAGGTGCACCCCGAGGAGGGCGGCGAGGTCGTCGAGGCGGTCCAGCAGCGAGCGTCCCTCCGCTCGCACCCGCGCTGCCATCTCCGCGACCACCAGGGCGGCCGTGATGCCGTCCTTGTCGGCGACGGCGTCGGTGACGGCGTAGCCCAGCGCCTCCTCGTACCCCAACACGAGGTGGGGCGCGGCCCGGGCGACCCACTTGAACCCCGTCAGCGTCTCGCGGTATCCGACGCCGGTGGCGCGCGCCAGCTTGCCGAGCATGCTCGACGACACGATCGTCGTCGCCACGACCCGGTCGGGACCGGAGGTGGTGGCGATGCGATGGTCGCCGAGCAGGATGCCGAGCTCGTCGCCGGTGAGGACCCGCCAGCCGTCACCGCCTGGCACGGCGACGGCGAGGCGGTCGGCGTCGGGGTCGTTGGCGATCACCAGGTCGGCGCCGGCCTCGCGCGCCGTCGCCAGCGCCAGGTCGAGGGCTCCCGGCTCCTCCGGGTTGGGGAAGGCGACGGTGGGGAAGCCGGGGTCGGGGTCGGCCTGGCAGGCGACGAGCACCGGCGGGTCGAAGCCGGCCGACTCCAGCAGGCCCGGCACGACCGCTGCGCCCACTCCGTGCATCGGCGTGTAGACGATCCGCAGCGCCCGCGGCCCGCCGGGGTCGATCAGGCCGAGAGCCATCGTCCGGTACGCAGCGAGCACCTCGTCGTCGATCGGCTCGTCCACCGCTGCGGCCGGCGGCGCTCCGACCGGCACGTCGGGTGCGGCCTCGGCGGCGCCGGCGACGGCGGCGTCGTCGGGCGGGACGAT
>JAJZJY010000509.1 GCA_021809885.1 Actinomycetes bacterium | reverse complement strand
CTGCGGCCTATCTGGCCAGACGGATGCGAGTGGCCCGCTCGTTCGCTCGATACCTCCACACCCTCGACCCGACGACGGAGATCCCGCCCGCTGACCTGTTCCCTGCTGGCAAGCACCGACCGGTCCTCTACATCTACTCCGACGACGATGTCGCGGCGTTGATCGCCGCTGCCCGGACCTTGGTCCCACCGTTGAGGGCGGCGACCTTCGTGGCCCTCCTTGGCCTCTTGCGGGCGACGGGCATGCGCTCGAGTGAAGCCATGGCTCTTGACCGCGGCGACATCGACTGGCCCGACTGCGCCTTGACGGTGCGGGACTCGAAATACGGCAAGTCTCGTGAGGTTCTGGTGCATCCCAGCACCCTCGCCGCGTTGGATGCCTACAGGCGCCAACGAGACCGTCTCGCGCCCAGCCGATGTGCGCTGAGCTTCTTCGTGTCCACCCGTGGCACCCGGTTGTGTCACGAGACGATCCAACCAACGTTTCGTCGGCTGCTCCGCCAAGCCGGCCTGCAACAGCCGGCGTCGTCACCCCAGCCACATCTGCACGGGCTGAGGCACACGTTCGCGGTCGATACTCTGGTCGGCTGGTATCGAGACGGTGGCGACGTTGCCGTGCGCATGCCACTGCTTTCCACGTATTTGGGTCACGTGGACCCCGCTGCCACCTACTGGTATTACTCCGATTCTCGGGTTATTCCGATACCTGCTTCCTTGTGTGGGTGATGGGCCTGTGACCTGGGGTGACGCGGGGTGGTGACGAACGCCTGTCGGGATAATCCGGTGTCACTCCTTGAGTCCACAGAGGCGCTGGATGATGTCCTCGCGGTCGTGCCACAACGGGGCCGGAAGAGGACTCTGGCTTGTTGCGCCGTTCGCCTTCTCGAGAGCATGGCGTTTCATCTCAGTGTCGGCATGTGCGTAGATGAGCGTTGTTTCGGGGTCGGCGTGCCCGAGCCATTCGGTGAGCAGGGCCAAGGGCATGCCGGCCTGGTAGAGATGCATTGCCCGCGAGTGGCGCAGCATATGGGGATGGACCCGGTCCGGGACGTCGGTGCACCTGGCCTTGGCGGTAGCGGCGTGGTGCCGCATGAACCTGGCGACGTTGTCGTCGGACATCCGTGCCGGACGATGGTTCCGCAGGGTGTAGAACATCGGCGCCCCCGGTTCCAGGCTGGGGTGGAAGACGGCGGCGTAGCGGCTGAAGTGCCGGGCCGTTTCTGCCGTGATGGGCAGGCGACGGGGTTTGGAGCCTTTCCCGAGCAGGTCTGCGGTGAGCCGCCTGGCGTCGAGGTCGGCGACGTTCAGGGCGAGCATCTCCGCGTCGCGGGCAGCGAGGTCATACATGAGGATCATGAAGAACTGATCGCGCAGCCCGAGCCGGGTGCCCGAGTCCGGGGCGGCGAGCAGCGCCGTGACCGCGTCCGTGGTCATGTACTTCACCGGTGCTGCAGCCGAGCCGTTCAGCCGGGGAATGCCAGCGAGATCGGCGAGGTAGATCGCGAGCGCTGGTTCGGCGGCGGCCGCGTAAGTGAAGAACGACCTGATGCAGGCCAGGCGCTGGTTGCGAGTCGAGGCCGTCCACGATCTCGTGGTTTGCATGTGATCAAGGAACGCGGTGACAGTGGCCCGGTCGATCATCGCGAACGTGACGTTCTCGACCGCGACGTGGTGATGTTTGGCGGCGTAGCCCAGGAGCATGTTCCAGGTGTGGCGGCACGAGGTGATCGTGTTTCCGGCGGCGCCGCGCTGGCGGGGCAGGAACGCGGTGAACCACTCGCGAAGGTGCCGGTAGAAGCTGTCCGCTGTCTGCTGGCGGGTCTTCATGACGGCACCGCCGGGATGATGCCGGCCGCGGAGCTCAGCCCGGTCGCCGCGAGGCGCTCGGGCAGCAGGTGGACATACCACGCGGTCGAGGAGTACTTCTCATGTCCCATGTAGGCCGCGAGGTAGGGCAGCCAGGCCTCGATCTCCTTGCCTTCTTCGACCCAGCGCATCAAGGTGCGGGTGGCGTAGTTGTGCCGCAGCGTGTAGGGGGTTGAGCCAGGCGCTATGCCGCCCGCCAGCTCGCAGCAGCGGTGATAGCCGGCGATGAGCCAGGACGGGGAGTACGGACGGCCGTGTTTGTCCTCGAAGAACCACTCCCGGTCCGGGCGGCGCAGGTCCGCCAAGTGATCGAAGCGGCCAAGCAGCCCAGCCAGGTCCCCGGTAATGGGAACACGCCGGTCCTTGTTCCGCTTCGACCGCTCGATCATCACCGTCGCGTTCTCGACGTCAACGTCGCGGCGACGCAGGCGACGGGCTTCGGGCGGTCGCAGTCCCGCGCCGAGGATCAGCCGGAAGATGACCGGGATCGTGTACTCGCGAAACGGGCTGCGGTACTCGGGGCCAAGGGAGTCGGCGGCCCCGAAGAAGGCGGCCAGCTCCTCATCGCTGAACAGGTGCGGCAGGCCGCGGGCTGGCCTTGAGATCCACGCGGACGGCACGATGAAGCCCTCCACGCCGACCAGCCGAAGGTACTTGCCGAACTCGCGGACAGCGCGGCTCCGGTAGGCGCCCCAGGTGCCCGTCGCGGTGTCCCGGCACCACGTTGTCGCCAGTTCAGCGGTCAGCCCCGTCTCGCCGGGGTAATGCGATGCGCAGAACCGGTCGAAACCCGCCATCGCGTTCGTCATGTCCCGCGGGCTATGTCCGAGCGAGGTACGCCATTCGAGCATCGCCTCGATGTGGGGCGCGAAATTGCTGGTGAAGGTGCTCATCGCAGCCCCTCCTTGGTGCAGGCGAACTCGAGCGCCAATGCGCACTGCCGGAGCTGCTCGCTCGCCAGGGCGAAGTAGCGGCGGGAGGAATTGATGTGGGCATGGCCGAGGATCTGCGCAGCCAGCGGCAGCCCAGCCCCTGACTCGATGAGCCTCGTCGCTATCGTGCGCCGGAGGGCATGGAACGACTTGCCGTCACCGGCCGCGTGGTCGATGCCGGCCCGGGCCAGGCGGCGACGCATGAGGGTCGAGCCGGTCGAGCTCCCGAGCTTCACATACGGCGGCTTGAGCCGGATGAACACCTCCGGGGCGGCGCACTCGGGCCGGCCGTGCAGGATCCACTCCGCGATGGCGTTGCCTGGCAGGGGCGGTAGTGGCAGCACCAGCGGCTTGGATGTCTTGGCCTGGACCAGTCGGATCTCGTCGCGGCGCCAGTCGATCTCGTCCAGCCGCAGTGCGACGATGTCGCAGCAGCGCAGCCCGGTCGAGACTGCCAGCACGACCATCGCGTAGTCCCTCTTGCCGCAGGGGGTCACCGTCTCGATCCCTTCGAGGAGACGGCCCATCTCCTCTCGGGTAAAGCACGGCAGCGCCCGGACCCGCCGGGGGGCGCCGTGTGCGAGCAGGCCTTCGACGCGGACATCGCTGAGCCCGGCGACGTTGAGGAATGCGAAGAACCTCTTGAGCGACCACACCACGTTGCCGATGCCCGCAGGCCGCCTGGGTGCCATCTCGACCATGAACCCCCGGACGTCATCGAGGGTGACCGCTCCGAGAGAACCCCGGCCGGCCCGGTCGAGGTAGCCCACGAAATGGCGGATCTCGGCGGCGAGCACCCGTAGCGATCCCGGAGCCAGCTCCTGGCCGGCCGACGCGACAAACCGTTCGAGTACTTCACTGGCGCTCTCGCTGAGGCCAGGGTCCGGGCGCATCATTCGCCAGGCCACCCGACCGGTTCTTTGAAGCTCGAGCATCATGGCGGCCATCTTCATGAGCGCGTTTCGCCTGTTCCGGCCGATCTCAGCGTGCAGCACCCGCTCTTGCTGGCAGGCGGCGAACTCCTCGACCACGGTGCCTGACAACGTGTCGAAGCCACGTCGGTCACAGAACTCCACGACCGTCTCGCAGCACTTGCCGTAGCGGGCGACCGTGTCGCTCGACAAGCCCACGCCTTGAACCACGCCGAGCACGGCATCAGCCAGCTCGCTCACCATCGATCCCATGGCACTGTCCCTTTCATCCGGAGAACCACCGGATCGGACGAACACGGCGGCAAGACCAGATGAGCGGAAAACGCCCTCAGACGCATAGATGACCCATCGGATTATCCCGACAGGCGTTCGTCACCACCCCGCGTCACCCCAGGTCACAGGCCCATCACCCACACAAGGAAGCAGGTATCGGAATAACCCGAGAATCGGAGTAATACCAATTATTCCGAGATCGGAATAATTGGTACCTATGAGCTCGCCCGCGAACCGGTCGGCGGCGACCGCGCGCGAACGCGCCAACGTCAGCTGGAGCAGCCCCGCCCCGACCGGGGCGAAAAGGGTGGAGACGACAAG
>JAJZJY010000508.1 GCA_021809885.1 Actinomycetes bacterium | reverse complement strand
AGTAACCGCCACTCCCGCCCCCGCCCCCGCCGCCGCTGTTGCCGGCGCCCCCCGCAGCGCCGCCGCCGTACCCCCCGGCACCCCCCGACCCAGTGGACCCTTGGGTCACCGACCCGGCGCCCCCGGCGCCCCCGACGATGATCGTGAGCGAGCCGGCCGGTGTCACTGAAACAGTGCCTTGGACCCGCGCCCCGTTGGCCCCGGCGCCCCCGGGGAAGCTGTTGGCGTAGGCAGCGCTCCCGGCTCCCCCTTGGGCCCCCGCCATGTCGATGGTGACCGACGTCACCCCGGCCGGCACCGTCCAGCTCTGAGCACTTCCGGTGTAGCCGAAGCTGACCGTGACCGCTGCGGCGGCCGGGAGCGTGAGCGCCAACGTGACGAGCGAGCTCAGCGCCAAGAAGCTGGCGGCGATCGCAGCGACAAGGCGCCGGAGCGCCAACTGGTGCTTCATGCATCCATGCTACAACCGTGTAACACCGTCCCTGGGGGGGAACCGCCCGACAGGGACCAGCCGGCCCGCGGAGACCTCCGCGTTTCTATCCGAGCACCGCCTCGAGCAGTTCGCCGGTCTTGGAGAGCAACCGAGCGCGCTGTCCCTCGTCGAAGCCGCCCTGCTGGTCGAGCCAGACGGCGAGCCCCTCGCTCGGGTTGACGTCCTCGCTGACAACGATGCGCTCGCGCTCGACGCGGGGCCTCGGAGGGTTGTTGATATCGAAGGCCATGCTGAAGCGCTCGGCGGCGCGGCGAATCTCGGTCTCGAAAGCGGCATCGGATCCCGGTGGAAGGTCGAAGGTGGCGATCAGCTCCTCGGGGCGCTCGGGCAAGAGCCGCTCGATCTCGGCGGCGTCGAAACCGGACGGGACACGGATCGTGGCGAAGCGCCGACTGGCGGTCGGGACCTTCTCGTCCCAGCCAGGCGAGCCGTCGTCGGGGATGTGGGAGATGACGAAGGAGGTACTCCGTCCCTCGTCGCCGCGGTCGATACGGTCGGGAGCACCGACGTAGGCGCCGCGCTTGCCGGCGTCCTGGCCCATGTGCACGTGCCCCAACAAGATGCGTTGCCACGGGCCGTCGTCGAGCGCGCTCATGGCGATGACTGGCTCGTGAGAGACATCGGCGAGCGAGCGCTCCGAGCCCCGTCTGCCAGACTGGAGCGTCGCCGTGCTCACCGTCGCGTGGCCCGTCAGTAGCGCCGGGCCCCGGGCGGTGTCAACCTGGGCGGAGACCTCCTCGATCAGCTCGGCCATGCGGATCCCGGTGAGGTCGTCGGATTCCTCGGGGGTGAGGTACTCGTACTCCCACTTCTCAAGCAGCATCTGACGCTTCGGCCAAGGGAAACACACGATCTGCAGCCCGGAACCGAGCACGACAAGCTCTGGCGTGCGGCGGGCGATCGTGACGTTCTTCATGTCGGCGAAGTGCTCGATGGGCGAACGATACTTGTGTGGCAGGGAGATCAGCTCATGGTTCCCGTTTCCGAGCACCACCGGGAGCCCGGCCTGCTCGAGGAGCGCGAGGCCATCCCGGATCATCTCCACGGCCTCAGCGCTCGGCCAGCTGTTCCTGAACAGATCGCCGGGGACGACCACTGCGTCGACTTTGTCCTCGATGGCTCGCCGACAGATGGCAAGCCAAATCTCATAGGTGGAGTCCCAGGCGCGCGGGCGCCCGGTCTCGCTGTTGCGGCGCTTGTCATCGAGACCACCGTCGATGTGCACATCCGCGGTGACAAGGACTCTTGCCTCGGCCATCGATCCTCCCCGAATCGCCCTGGCGACAGGCTACGCCCCAGGTGTGACAGTGCTGCGCACGGCCTGGTTGGCGGGCAAAGGCGGATCGCTTCGGGGGCGATCCTTCCGTCGCGTAAAGGCGACAGCCCCTCGCCCAGAAACGGTGGAGCGATCCGACAACCACGCGCATTGGCCGCTCTCTGGCGGTTTGGCCATACCGATAAGCTGTCACACCAGAGAGGGGGTGGGAGCAGGGATGTCGTTGCCCGGCACCGCTGCGCCGCGGTGCAGCTCGCTCACCGAGCTCTGGCGATTCCCCGAGCTGCGCCGCCTGGGCGACGGCAGCACGCGAGCTGCCGAACTCGCCCGCGGCGGGCGGCTCGGTCCGCGCTGTGAGAACGCCGCCGTGGCTTCGATCTGGTGCGGCCGTCACTGCCTGCTGCATGTCCACTACTCCCTTGCCGGCTCGCGGGTCGTTCCCGCTCCCGCAGAGGCACCAGTGCATACCGAGCTCATCGAGCTCGCCGCCCTTTCAGATGGCCCGGGAGACGATGCCATGTCAGACCATTCGCTCGCGAGCGCTGCCGTGGCGCTGAAGAGCGGCTATCTGCTCGGCGGCTACGCTGCCAAGCAGTGTCCGCGCCGTTTGGAGCTCGACTGCGACCCGAACGCCCCCGTTGAGCGCAGAGCCCCACCCCCACTCGAGGCGATGCGCCGAATGGAGGAGGGCAACCGCTTCGAAGCCGAGATCGCCGAACATCTGCGAGCGGCGTTCCCTGGCGACGAGGCGGTGTTTCTCGATGGTGACCGATCTCCAGAGTCTTTGGCGCAACGGGCCGAAGCGACCGCAGCGGCGATGGAGGGCGGAGTCCGGCTGATCTGGAATCCACGCCTTCGCCCCCACCCCGAGACCGCGCGCACCGGAGAACCCGATGTGCTCGTGCGGGTAGGGGAGCCGGGGCCAGCGACCGACCGGTGGCATTACCTCCCCGTCGATGTCAAGAACCATCAAGCCTTTGGTGGTGCGGCAGCTCCTCGAGAATGGTGCTGCTCTCCGCTTGAGGCGCCTTGGCCAGAGGCGGCCGAGGGAATGGAGCTGGAGGGGACCCCGCTGTTATCGGATTCGATGCAGCTCGCCCACTACTACCGGATGCTCCAGACGGCGGGGGCGGCCGCCTACCCGACCGGCGGCATCATCGGTAAGGCGGTCGGCGGTCGGCTGGCCATCGTCTGGCGCGATCTCGACGAGCCGGTCCACCCCGAGACTGCCGAGGACGGCGGACGGGCCAAGCGCTCGGCGCTTGAAATCTACGACCGCGAGTACGCCAACCGGCTGGCGATCGCTCGCCGCGTTGACGAGCGCCAAGAGCGCCCGGGGCTCCCGCGTCTTGCCCGCACCGAATGGAAGGCCGAGTGCGGGGAGTGCCCGTGGCGGGTCGTCTGTCACGAAGAGCTCGCGGCGAACGAACACATCACGCTCCTGCCTGGCATCACCGCCGGGCGAGCCCGGGCGCACTACGCCGTGGGGGTGGAGCGCATCGGTCAACTCGCTGCGCTCGATCGGCGCACTGCTCGCCTGGTCGACGCCAAGGTCGACGTTCCCGCTTTCCTCGGCGTCGCCACGACACTCGATCTCGACGCCGGGGTCGCCGAGCTCGTCGAGGGACGCGTCTTGCGCGGCGGGACCAAGCCAAAGGTTGCCGCGGCCCTCGCTGCCGCCGACATCCGCGTGGTGCGGGATCTTGCCGGCCTCGATCCAGCAACGGCGCGCTATGCCGGAACGGGTGTCGTCAACCTGTCCGCAGCGATCGACCAGGCTCGCGTGACGAAGTCTGGTCGGGTGCACCGTGCGCGGGGGGTTGCGGCCGTCCACCTCCCGAGGGCGGCGGTCGAGGTGGATCTCGACATGGAGAACGACGACCTCACCTACCTGTGGGGAGCGCTCGTCACCTTCACCGACCCAGACGGGACAAGGAGCGAGATCAACCGTCCCTTCGTCTCCTTCTCTGGCAAAGAGGAGGACGAAGGACGGGTCTTCGCCGAGCTCTGGGGCGCCATCAATTCGCTGCGGGTCATGTCGGACGGCGGGGGCTTCAAGCTCTACCACTACACGCAGGCGGAGATCTCGATGCTCCGCAAGCTCGCGGCCAAGCACGCCGGCGGGCGCGGCGTGCCGAGCGAGGACGAAGTCGAATCCTTCATCGCCTCGGGCGAGATCGTCGACCTCTACGAGGTCGTCTCCAAGCAGCTCGTCTGGCCGACCGAGAACTTGTCGATCAAGTCGGTGGCCAAATACTGCGGCTTTGCTTGGCGCGACGCCGAGGCCGGGGGCGGGAACTCGGTGAGCTGGTACCGGGCCGCGGTGGCCGGAGAGAGCGCTGAGATCCGTACTGTCAACGCGAACCGGGTGACCGACTACAACGCCGACGACAACTACGCCAACCGAATGGTGCGAGAGTACTTGCGCAACGCGCAGGCCAGCGGGGAGCTGCCGTCCATCGAGGACCTCGAGCCCGAGCACGTGCTTGCCAGTGTCCTCGCCAACAAGTGGGGCGCCTCGACGTCCTCCCCTGCTGAAGCAGGGGGAGGACGTCGAGGACCAAGCC
>JAJZJY010000507.1 GCA_021809885.1 Actinomycetes bacterium | reverse complement strand
CCCCGACCCCCGCACGCCTCGAGCCGAGCGGGACCCGTGACGACGGGCAGTAGTCGGCGAGGAGGCACCGGTCACACCGGGGGGTGCGGGCCACGCACACCCGCCGGCCGTGCAGGATCAGCCGGAGGCTGAACGCGCCCCACTCGCGGCGCGCCAGCAGCGCCCCGACGGCGTGCTCCACCTTCACCGGGTCGGTCTCGGCGGTGAGCCCGAGGAGCACGGCGAGACGGCCGACGTGGGTGTCGACCGGGAGGCCAGGGATGCCCATGGCGACGCTGAGGACGACGTTCGCCGTCTTGCGACCCACGCCCGGAAGGGTGACGAGATCCTCCATCGCCGTGGGCACCTCACCCCCAAAACGATCCTCGAGCGCCTGGGCGAGCCCGATGACGCTCTTGGTCTTGGCCCGGAAGAAGCCGGTCGGGTGGATCACCTCCTCCACCTCGGCCGGGTCGGCGGCCGCCAGGTCGGCCGGCTGGGGCCAGCGCCCGAAGAGGGTGGGGGTGACCGAGTTGACCCGCACGTCGGTGGTCTGGGCCGAGAGCACCGTGGCGATCAGCAACTGGTACGGGTCGGCGAAGTCCAGCTCACACAGCGCCCGTGCGTCGCCGGGGTACTCCACGGCGAGTCGGGCCGCCGTCTCCCGGGCACGGCCCTTTGGGGTCCTCGGCGTCGCCACCGGGCCAGGGTACGCCCGGGTACCGTGCTGGCCGTGGCCCGCATCGAGCGCAAGCAGCACCTGGAGCCCGACGACGTCGGCGCAATAAGCCAGCTGCTCGCGGCGGCCACCGCCGCCGACGAGCACCAGCCCCTCGACGACCACACCTGGCTGGACCTGGTGCAAGGCGGACGGGGCGACTTCGCCGCTCTGGTCGCATGGGAGGGCGGTCACCCGCACCCCGTCGGCTACGCCCAGGTGACCAGGGGGGCCGACTCCTGGGCGGTCGAGTACGTCATCGATCCCCACCACCGGGTCCCAGGCAACACCGTCGGCGTCGACCTGCTGGCCGAGGCCGGGCGGCTGATCGCACAGCAGGGCGGCGGCCACGTCCACCTGTGGGTCGGCCGCTCCGGACCGCAGTCGGATCGAGTCGCCGCCGCCATCGGCCTTCGCCCGGGCCGGACCCTCTACCAGATGCGCCGGAGGCTGCCGGTCGAGCCGGAGCTGGTGCTCGCTCCCCTGCCGCCGACGCGGGCGTTCGTGCCAGGCCGGGACGAGGAGGAGTGGCTGGAGGTCAACAACCGGGCGTTCGAGTGGCACCCCGAGCAGGGCGGCTGGGACCTGGCGACGCTGAAGGAGCGGGAATCGGCGCCGTGGTTCGACCCCGAAGGGTTCCTGGTCTACGAGGATGGCGGCCGCATCGCCGGGTTCTGCTGGACGAAGGTCCATGCCGAGCACGACCCGCCGCTCGGGGAGATCTACGTGATCGCCGTCGACCCCGGCGTCTCCCGCCGTGGCCTCGGCCGTGGGCTCACCCTTGCCGGCCTCGACCATCTCAGCCGAAAGTGCGTCCCGGTCGGCATGCTCTACGTCGATGCCGGCAACCTCCGCGCGGTGAAGCTCTACGTCGACCTCGGCTTCGTCGTCAACCACATCGACCAGGCGTACGTGGGGGACATCGCCCCGGGCTGAGGAGGCGGCGCCGGTAGCCTGGCCGGGTGGCCGGCGCCTACGAGATCACCCGTGACGGCCTGGCGGAGCTGCTCGCCGACCAACCCAGATACAGGGCCGCCCAGGCTTGGCACGGGCTCCACCAGGGGCTGCGCCGGCCAACCGAGATGACCGACCTGCCGCCCGAGCTCCGGGAGCGCCTCGAGGTCGCCCTACCCCCCGCTCTTCGGGTCGGGGCCCGATCCGAGTCCGACGGCGGCGCGACGGTGAAGTGGCTCTGGGAGCTGCACGACGGCGCCCGCGTCGAGACGGTCCTCATGCACTACCGGGACCGCGCCACGGTCTGCGTGTCGAGCCAGGCGGGCTGCGCCATGGGCTGCAGCTTCTGCGCCACGGGCCAGGGCGGCTTCGGCCGTCACCTCGCCTCCGGCGAGATCGTCGAGCAGGTCGTGGCCGCCGCCCGGGAGGCGGCAGGGGGAGGCCGGCGCCTGTCCAACGTCGTGTTCATGGGCATGGGCGAGCCGCTCGCCAACTACGACCGGGTGTGGGCCGCCGTGACCCGGCTGCACGGCGAGCTCGGTCTGTCCGCCCGGCACCTCACGATCTCGACCGTGGGCGTGGTGCCCGGCATCCGCCGCCTCGCCGGGGAGGAGCTGCCGGTCAACCTGGCCGTGTCCCTGCACGCCGCCAACGACGGGCTGCGGGACCGGCTGGTGCCCCTCAACCGCCGGTACCCGATCGGGGCCGTCCTCGCCGCCTGCCGCCACTACCTGTCCGCCAAGGGCAGGCGGCTCAGCTTCGAGTGGGCGCTGATCGACGGCGTCAACGACGCCGACGCCGACGCCGACGAGCTCGCCGCCCTGAGCCGGCCGCTCGGCGCCCACGTCAACCTGATCCCCCTCAACCCGACGCCGGGCTACCGGGCGCGGGGGTCGTCGCCGGGGCGGGTGCGCGCCTTCCGGGACCGGTTGGGTGCGGCGGGGGTCAACGCCACCGTCCGGCGCAACCGGGGCGCCGACATCGACGCCGCCTGCGGCCAGCTGGCCTTGCGGGCGGCCGGCGGCGAGCCCGTGACCGCCCCGGGGCGTGGTTGACTCGTGTCATGCTCCGCGGCAAATGGCTGGACCGCACCCAACCCCAGACGCTGTACTCGGCCACGATCCTGCTGTACCTCAACGCCGGCCTCGCCCTCCTGTCGTCGGTGCTGGCCGGCGGCGCCGGCTACATCGGCCTCGTGCTGATCGCCGGCGAGGTCGCAGGCGGCTGGGGCATCGCCAACGAGAAGAAGTGGGGGTTCTGGGTGGCGGCCGTCGTGGCGGTCCTGATGCTCGCCTTCACCATCCTCACGATCTGGCTGGTGGGCGCGGCCAACCTCATCTCCCTGCTGTTCGACCTTGCCCTCGTGGCGCTGCTGTTCCACCCGCAGAGCACCGCCTACCGCCGGACCTGGTTCAGGTAGGCCAGCGGGCGCTCGGCGCCTACCCGCCGGTAGCCTCGCCGTCATGGTCACCACGATCGACGGGATCGACGGGCTCGAAGGGCGCGTCGGCGAGCACCTCGGCTACAGCGACTGGCACGAGATCACCCAGGAGCAGGTCAACCTCTTCGCCGAGGCAACCGGCGACCACCAGTGGATCCACGTCGACGTGGAGAAGGCGAAGGCCGGCCCATTTGGCGGTCCCATCGCCCATGGCTACCTGACCCTGTCGCTCGCGCCGGTGCTGCTCGGTGAGATCGTCGTCGTCGACGGCGTCTCCATGGGTGTCAACTACGGGCTCAACCGGCTCAGGTTCCCCTCCCCCGTCCCCGTCGGCGCCCGGCTGCGCGCCGGTGCGGAGCTGGCCGGCGTCGAGGGCTTCGACGGTGGCGCCCAGGTGACGCTGCGCACCACCTTCGAGGTGGAGGGCGCGGCCAAGCCGTCGTGCGTCGCAGAGATCATCTTCCGCTACTACCGGTGAACCCGGCGCCGGCTGCCGTGCTGCCCGAGGGCGACGCGAAGCGCCGCGCCGTGCTGCCCGAGGGCGACGCGAAGCGTCGCGCTGTACGGGCGATGTTCGACACGATCGCCCCCCGCTACGACCTGGTCAACCGGATCATGACCTTCGGCATGGACCGCGGGTGGCGGCGTGCCGCCGTGCGGGGCCTCGGCCTGCCGGCCGGCGCCCGGGTGCTCGACGTGGCGTGCGGGACCGGCGACCTGTGCAGGGACCTCGCCGCCGCCGGCCACCGGCCCGTGGGGGTGGACCTCTCGGCTGGGATGCTCCGCCACGCCCGCACCGGTGCCCCCCTCGTCCACGCCGACGCCCTGCGCCTGCCGATGGCCGATGAATCCATCGACGGCGCTGTCTCCGGGTTCGCCCTCCGCAACTTCGTGGCCCTGCCGCCCCTCTTCGCCGAGCTGCACCGCGTCCTGCGCCCCGGCGGCCGCATCTCGCTCCTCGACGTCGCCGCTCCCACCCAGCCGATCCTGCGGGCCGGTCATGCCGTCTACTTCGGCCGGGTCGTGCCGCTCGTCGGCGCCGCGCTCTCCGACGCCGCCGCCTACCGGTACCTGCCCCGGTCGGTCGCCTACCTGCCGCCGCCCGACGAGCTGCTCGCCGAGCTGCGCGCCGCCGGCTTCACCGCCGTCGAGCGACGGACCCTGTCGGGCGGCATAACCCAGCTGCTGTCCGCCACCCGCAGCGGGGAGCGAGGCCGGTGACGACCCTCGCCGGCGCCTGCGCCACCGCCACCGGG
>JAJZJY010000011.1 GCA_021809885.1 Actinomycetes bacterium | reverse complement strand
GACAGCTCAGACCATGAAGGCCCTCGAGATGGGACAGGTCTTGGAGCTGCTCGCCACCGATCCCGGGGTCGAGCCGGACATCCAGGCCTGGACGAGGCGAACAGGCAACGAGCTCGTCTCCATCGAAGAGCGCGACGGGGTCTTCCACGTCTTCTTGCGCAGGGCTCGATGAGCTGGATCTCTCGGGAGGGTGGCCGCGATGTGGCGTGACGACGGTGACGGCAAGGTGCTCTACGTCCAGACCCACGGCATCTCCGACCCTGGCCGCTCTGCCACCCCGTTCTTCCTCGCGGCCTCTGCCGCCGCGATGGAGGTCGAAGTCGGGATCTACTTCACCATGTACGGGCCGCAACTGCTCCAGCGCCACGTCGTGGAGAAGATCGGCCCCAAGGGCGACAGCGGGCAGCGCCTCTCGTACTTCGTGAAGCAGGCGACCGATCTCGGCGTCCGGCTGTGGGTGTGCCAACCCTCGTTGGACCTCAACGATCTCGCCGTGGAAGACCTGATCGATGGGGTCGAGATGATCGGCGGTGCAGCGTTCAACGACCTCTCGATGCGCGCCGATGCAGTGGTTTCCTTCTGACTGATGGCCTCCACCGTCTCCCCCGACCTGAAGCGCCAGGACGTCGCCGGGTACGCAGAGATCCCCCTGTCCGAGAAGCAGCGGCTGTTCGACCTCGTCAAGTCGGACGAGCGCTTTCCGGACTACCTGTACGGCTGCTACGAGTGCGGGATCTGCGTGGCCGTGTGCCCGTCAGCACGGTTCTACGATTTCAGCCCCCGCCGTATCGCCCAGGCTGCCGCCCGCGAGGACGTCGCACTCCTCTACCAGCAGATGCAAGAGGACATCTGGGAGTGCTCGCAGTGTTTTTCGTGTCTACGCTGCCCGAGGGGCAACAATCCGGGAGGCATCATCACGGTGATGCGGGAGGTTGCCGTGCGCGAGGGCATGGCCTCGGCCAGGCAGGCCCTGGAGGGATACTCGCGGATCATCTACAAGATCATGTCGACAGGCACCCAGGTGTCGCCTGACATGCTTCAGCCCGACGCGTTCCCGGACTGGGGCCCGGAGGTGAAGGACGTCTCGGAGAATCTCGATCTCTGGCGCCGCGCTCTTCCCCCCGAGACGCACCACACGACAGCAACAGGGTGGGCGGTAGCCGAGCGGACGTTGCTCGAGTTGTACCTCATATGGTTCGAGACAGGCGCCCTGGACATGATCCGAGAAGTCGACGAAGGGTTGCACATGATCCTCGAGGACATCATGGACGAGCGACTCGAGGAAGAAGGGATCGAACGATGACAGAGTCACCGGTGACGATGCTCATGACCAAGAAGGCCAGCTTCGAGCGGGAGGCGGATCGTCGCTCGGTCGACTTCCACGAGGAGCTGTTCGCACTGGAGGAAGCCGGCGAGCTGATCGTGCAGCGTGTCCCCGACGACTACGTCCTGGTGCCCACCAAGTACGGCATCCAGAAGAAGATCCCTCGTGGTCACCTCTGGCATCACAAGTCCTGCGGCCAGTGCGGGCACATCCCGGGCTACTCCACGTCCATCTTCTGGGTGATGCGAAAGCTCGGCTACGACTACCACGACCCCAAGGACCAGACATCCTGCACGGCATGGAACTACTACGCCAGTGCTACGTCCAACGCCGCAGCCCAGGCGTCGGTGGCAATCCGCAACTTCGCCGCCGCCCACGAGACGGGTTACTTCCCCCTCATCCACTGCGGCACCTCCTATGGGCACTACAAGGAGGTGCGCTCGGAGATGCTGCGCCACCCTCAGCTACGTGCCGAGGTGCGAAGGGTCATGGAGAAGCTAGGCAAGCCGGTGGTCATCCCCGAGGAGATCGTCCATTATTCGGAATGGTTCTACGCCCTCCGCGACGAGATCGCCAGGTATCAGGTTCGCGACTTCTCGGGCATCGCTGTGACCGTCCACCCTGCCTGTCATTACTACAAGCTGGTCGAAGGCGATGCCATCTACGATCCTGATGTGTACCAGGGCCAGCGGACCGCTGTGGTGACCGGGCTCGCCGAGGCCCTCGGCGCCGAGGTCCGCTCGTATTCCACCTGGTTCGACTGCTGCGGCTTCGGTTTCCGTCACATCCTCGTGCAGCGTGACTTCACCCGCTCCTTCGCCACCCTCCGCAAGATCGAGGTGATGAAGGAAGAGGCCAATCCCGACGTGGTGCTCACCCACGACACCGGATGCGTGACCACCCTGGACAAGAGCCAGTTCGCAGCCCAGGCCCACGGGCGCGACGTCGGCGTGCCTGTGATGTCCGAGGCGCAGTTCGCAGCCCTGGCGATGGGTGCCCATCCCTACAAGGTGTGCCAGCTGCACTGGCACTCTGCCAACTACAGGCCGCTGCTCGAGAAGATGGGCATCGACTGGCGCGCGGCGTGGGAGGAGTTCCAGGCCGATCTCGAGCGGCTCAGATCTGGGCAGGCCGAGTTCCTCACCTGGGAGGACGTGGACGCCTGACGCCGCGGTCCAGAGCAGCGGGGATCCCGGGCCGGGGCAGTGCTGGAAGTAGATGAGTGCAGGAAGCGGGCGGCCGTGCCCGGAGGGTCGGCCACGCGTGGTCACAGAGCCGAGGAGGGTCGGATGGCAACAGAGGAGGCAACAATGACGGCAGCGGACGAGGCGACGGTCGTCGTCGTAGGCGGCGGTCCCGCCGGGCTCACCGCTGCGGCCACCGCCGCTGACCTGGGCACCCGGGTGCTCCTGGTCGAGCAGCGCGATGTGCTCGGTGGCACGCCGATCGCCGAGAACTACGCGTCCCTCACCCCACACCTGGAGTCGGCGGAGGTCGTTCTCGGCCGGGTCATCGATTCCGTGACAGCCCGCCCCGGCGTGGAGGTCGCGACAGCCACCAGCGTCGCCGCCTGCGACGGCGACGCTGGCCAGTTCACCCTGACGCTGGTCGGACCCGGCGGGCGGCGGCAGGTCGCTGCCTCGGCCATCGTGGTGGCGACAGGCTTCTCGCACTTCGATCCTGGCCGTGAGACGCAGCTCTACGGCTATTACGAGTTCCCCGACGTGGTTGCCCTCCAGGACCTCGAGGCCATGTTGAAGGCCGGGAAGGTTGTCAAACCGTCGACGGGCCTGCCGCCGGAGCGCCTGTGCTTCGTGCAGTGTGTCGGCAGCAGGGACCGCCAGATAGGGAACGAGTACTGCTCGAAGGTCTGCTGCGGCGTCGCGTCGAAGGAAGCCATCGAGGTCCGGGAGATGGTGCCCGGCTGCGAGGTGTTCATCTTCTACATAGACATGCGCATGTACGGCTACTGGGAGAGCCAGATCTACTGGCCGGCCCAGGAGCGCCATCATGTGCAGTACGTCAAGGGCATCGTCTCGGAGGTGCTCCCGAAGGGCGACAAGCTCCTGGTCCGCGGTGAGGACACCACCATGGGCCGTCCCATGGAGTTGCTCATGGACATCGTCGTCCTCTCGGTCGGGATGGAGCCGTCCAAGGGAACCCGCGCGACGGCCGCCGCTCTCGGGCTGGCGCAGAACAAATATGGCTTCATCGAAGTGCAGAACCCACCGCTCG
Source organism: Actinomycetes bacterium (assembly GCA_021809885.1). GTDB lineage: Bacteria > Actinomycetota > Acidimicrobiia > Acidimicrobiales > Palsa-688 > JAKAQB01. The sequence goes on along the minus strand of JAJZJY010000011.1, from coordinate 20,071 downwards.
AGACGGCGACGACGAGTCGTCCCGGCATATTCGCCTGTGGTGCTGCGCTCGGTCCGGCCGACCTCGAGGACTGCTCCTCGAGCGGCGCCGCGGCGGGAGCACGCGCCTCCGCCGTCGCTCGTCGGGCGCGGGCAGTGGTCTGAGGCGGGCGGCGCGAGGGAGGGGGGAGTGAGCACGTCGGGCCGGAACCAGGTGGTGGATACACCAGCAGCGCTCGAGTTCATGCGCGAGATCGCCGAGCGGGTGAACCCCGAGGACCTGGCCGCGATCAGCACGGCGCTGAGCGACAAGAGCCGACGCCTCGCCGTCCTGGCCGGCGGAGGAGCGCGCCACCTGGACGAGGCGGCGTGGCGGGAGGTGCTGCGAAGCTGCTTCCCGAGCCGGCGACGGGCCGGGGACATCCTCGAGCGCGTAGGGAAGGACCGCCTCGGTGCCGCCGCCGACGCCCTCTTCGAGGACGGGGAGCCGCTGGCGACCCGGCTGTCCTGCTTCAACCAGATGCTGTGCGATTTCCGTTCCGCCCAGGCTGACCTGGCCTTCGAGCTCCTCCATTTCGCCGCACCCGATCGGTACTGGTTGTGGGCCCGCTGGATCTGGGATCCTGCCGCCGGGACAGGGGCGCTCCCGCTGCTCGTCGGCGACGAGGTGGACCTCGGTGCCGGACTGCTCGGAGCCGTTCCGGGTTGTGAGCGGGTGGCAGCCTACGAGACGGTCGGCGAGGCCAGCGCCATGGTGGCAGGAACGGTGCGTGCGCTCGGCCTGTCCCGCGAGGGCCCCTTCGACCTCGATGTCTTCCTCGCCTGCGTGTACGGCGTCTACATGTACACCGTGCTGAGGATGCGCATGACCCAGGAGTTCAACCGCATCGTCCCCGAGCTGCCGCAGCTGGTCAGCCGCCTGCTCGGCGTCCATCACCGGGAGGTCACGACATGCCCATAGGAGGCGAGAAGGAACCCCCCACCGCCGTGGAGCACGAGGAGGCGACTGTCCGCTCCACGCTCTCCGGCCGCGAGTGGGAGCTACCGGGGATGTGGAACCGGATGTTCGAGTCCCGAGTGCTGCGCGAGCACACCAGCGCCGGATTCGCCGAGCTCGACGCCATCCCCGGGGCGGAATCGCTCGAGTGGTGCTACGGGTGCGGAAAGTGCGTCCCGGTCTGCCCGGTCGATCTGGTGGGCGAGTACGGGCCGCGCAAGATCCACCGCAAGGTGCAGATCGGTACCGACCTCCTCGGCGACGATGACCTGTGGATGTGCACGACCTGCGGCAACTGCCTGCGGGTGTGCCCGAAGCAGGTGGACATGATCCAGATCATGCCGGCCACGCGGGAAGTCGCTGTCGGCCGCGGCAATGTTCCCGCCGAGCTCCAGGTGGTCTTCGAGAAGACATTCCGCTACGGCAACTGCCTGGGTGAGAATCCCCGCCGGCGCCATGCCTGGGCCAAGGGGGCGGGCGTGCCCATTCGCGTACTGTCGAGCGACCCTGCCCCCGTGGACGTGTTGTTGTACGTGGAAGACTATTGGAGCTATCACCCTCGCGGTCAGGAAGCTGCCCAGGCCTTCGCGCGGGTGCTGCACCGCTTGGGTGTCGACTGGGCGATCCTCGGGGCCGAGGAGAAGACCATCGGCGACTCCCAGCGCCTCGCTGGCGAGAAGGGCCTCTTCGAGGCACTCATGGACGACGTGGTCACGACGCTCTCCAAGTACGACTTCTCACGGATCGTCATACCCGACCCTCACGGGTTCAATGCTCTGAAGCACAAGTACCCCGAGCACGGACATCACTACGACGTGGCCCATTACACGCAGTTCCTCGCGCCGCTCGTCGACGAGGTTTCCTGGGTTCGCTCCCTCGACATGACGGTGACCTTCCACGATCCGTGCTACCTCGGTCGGCACAACGGCGAGTACGACGCCCCCAGGCGGGTCATCGAGGCCCTCCCAGGGGTCCGCTTGATCGAGATGTCCCGCTGCCGGGAGAACGGCTACTGCTGCGGCGGCGGGGGTGGCGGCATGTGGCTGGACAGCTTCACCGGCAACCACACCTCTGAGCGCCTGTCGGAGCGGCGGGTGCGGGAAGCCGCCGCCACGGGCGCGGACGTGCTGGTCGTCTGCTGCCCCTATGAGGTCTCGCGCTTCGAGGACGCGGCGAAGTCGACGGGGAACGAGGCACTGCGCGTCCGTGACCTCGCCGAGTTGGTGGACGAGGCCATGGGGGGTGCAGGAAGTGTCTGAGGAGGATGGTGGGGGGCGGACCGGTACTCGTCGACGAGGGGCAGCTGACCTTCCAGCTCTGTGCCAGCTCCTGGCCGATGCATTGGGCATCCTCGGTTCCACTCCCGGACCCGGCGAGCGAGCGGCGCGTGGCCTTCACACGGTGGGGGCGCTGGCGGGATGACGACGACCTACGAGAGAGGTGGCGCGATGCCGTGGGGCACGGAGGCATGGTTCAGCGTGTCGGGGTACCGGCGGCGCAGCGACGTGGTCCACGACCCAGTTTCCCACCTGTGGGCTTCTGCAGCAGATGGCGAGCGGTCTTCGGGGGTCGACCGGCCGGATATGGGTGAGCCCTCCGAGTGGGGAGCGGGACTCGGCGTCGGGGGGAGACTCCAGCCTTCCCGTGGCACCGGAACCAAGGAGGTCCCTCGATGAAACTGATCGTCGCAATGCGCCAACTCCCGGACCTGGTAGAGGAGCTCGAGCTCGACAGCTCGGGCAAGGACATCGACCGGGAGTACCTCACCTTCGTGAGCAACGAGTGGGACGAGCAGGCTCTCGAGGAGGCGTTGCTGCTCAAGGAGGCGACAGGCGCCGAGGTCTGCGTCGTGGCGCTCGACGAGCCCGACGTGGACAGCACCTTGTACACCGCTCTGGCCAAGGGAGCGGACCGCGCCGTGAAACTGACAGGCATCCCCGAGGGGTGGATGTCAACCCACGACCGGGCCGCCATCCTCTCGGCGTGGTTGGCCGAGCAGAGCTACGACCTGATCATGACCGGGGTCCAGGCTGCCGACGACTTGGACGGCCAACTCGCCGCCATCGTCGCCGCTCGCCTCGGGCTCCCTCACGCCGCCGTCGTCGTGCGGGTCGACGCCAAGGACGGCGTGGCCGTCGTCTCCCAGGAGTTGGGCGGTGGCACCGCCGTGGAAGCGGAGATCCGCCTGCCGGCCGTGCTAGGTGTCCAGACAGCCCGCCAGCCACCCCGCTACGCCCCGATCACCCGCATACGGCAGGCGATGAACGCCGGAGGGCTGGAAGAGGCACCGGCAGCGGTGACTCCCGGCGTGAGGCCCGGTCTGCGCCGGTTGTTCCCGCCGCAGCGCTCGGGGCAGGCGGAGATGCTCGAAGGGGCACCAGCGGATGTTGCAGAGCGCATCATCGACATCCTCCGATCCAAGGGGCTGATAGATGCAGGGGCCTGACAGGGAGCAAGGAGCGAGCATGGGCAGCGACGTACTGGTCCTCGCCGAGCACGCAGAAGGCGAGCTCGCCGAGTCGACCTTCGAGCTCATCGGCAAGGCACGCGAGCTCGCCTCGGCTTGGGGTGGGCAAACCCATGTGGCGGTGCTGGGCGCGCCCCGGGCTGCCGGTGCACTCGGCGGCGCGGACGTAGTGCACGTGGTGGACCACCCGGCGGTCTCCGTGTACTCACCCGAGGCCTACGAGCGCTGCATGCTGTCGGTGCTCGAGCACGTGCAGCCGAAGCTGCTGCTGCTCGGCACGACCACGCCGGGCATGGACCTCGGCGCCGCTCTGTCGGTCCTCTGGGACGCGCCACTTGCTGCCTATGCCGTCGGGCTGGTCGCCGAAGGCGACGCCGCGGTGGCCACATGCCAGATCTACGGCGGCAAGCTGATGGCCGAGGTCGTACTGGAGTCGGAGCGGTCCATAGCGACGGTCATCGGCGGGTCCTTCCCTCCATCCCCAGGGCGCTCGGGCGGTGCCGGCAGCACCTGCACCGACGAGCCCCCGGATCTCGGTGACCTGCGCACCGTGGTGCGAGGCGTGAAGGTCCCCGAGGCGACGGGAGTGGACATCACCGCGGCGGACATCCTCGTTTCGGTCGGGCGAGGCATCCAGAGCAGGGACAACCTCACGCTCGTCGAGGAGCTCGCGGGCGCGCTCGGAGTACCTCTGTCGGCGTCCCGTCCGATCATCGACCAGGGTTGGCTGCCCAAGGCCCACCAGGTCGGTAAATCAGGGCAGAAGGTGAAGCCGAGGGCCTATCTCGCCTTCGGGATCTCGGGCGCCCCCGAGCACCTGGAGGGCATGCGCGACGCAGAGCTCATCGTGGCATGCAACACCGATGCCGGCGCCCCGATATTCGATGTTGCCCACTACGGCACCACCATCGACCTCTTCGACCTGCTGCCCGAGTTGTCCGCTCGCCTCGGCGGCTGACCTGCAGAGATGATCCCGCTGCCGTCTGCGGCGCCCGGCCGCACGATCTTCGCCCACGAGAGCCCGGTCGCGATCATCGTCTTCTACTGCCTGGCGGTCATCTCGATTGCGGTGTTCTTCTACGGCTGGGGCCGCCGCCTGGCCAAGTACAGGGCGGGGCGTTCTACCGGCTGCCGACTGCTACGACCGGCTCCAGCGGGCTCATCGGGAACCGGTCCGGGCACGACAGGCCACGGCGGGTGCCCGGTTCCAGAGGTCGTGGCGGGCGTCAACGCCACCCCGGGGACGGCTGGCGCGGTCCTCGCGCTCGTCACCAACAGGACCGTGAGGCGCCGAAGTCGGGCAGTCGGGCTCGCGCACCTTGCCGTCTTCTGGGGTTTCGCCGGGCTGCTCGTGGCCACGACGATCGTTGCCATCGACTACGACGTCTACGGGCATCTGGTCACAGGGCTGCTCGAGGGCCGACAACGGTCCTTCTTCAACGGGGACTTCTACCTGGCGTTCAACGCCGTGTTCGATGCCGCCGGGGTCGCCGCTCTCGGAGGCACGCTCTACCTGCTATGGAGAAGGGCACGCGCCGAGCATTTCCACCCGCAACTGGACTACCGCCGTGCCGAGCAGCCCGACGCGGGCTACTCGCGCTCGGCGTTCGTCGCTGGGGATTGGCTCTTCATCGGTGTCCTCGTTGCCTTGCTGTTCACCGGGTTCGTGGTGCAGGGGCTGCGCATCGACGAGTCCCACTTCCCGCCTTACGAGCGGTGGACCTGGATGGGCTGGCTCTTCGCCAGGGCGCTCACCGGGGTCGGGATCGGGGCCGAGGCTGCAACGACGGTGCACAGCTACCTGTGGTGGCTCCACGCGTCCATGGCGTTGGGCTTCGTCGCCTACCTCCCCTTCTCCAAGGCCATGCACATCGTCACCTCGGGTGCCGACCTGCTCGTAACCGATCCGAGCACGACGCGATGCCTTCCCCCGCCCCCCGCCGCCGAGGGCCGCGCCGGCTACGAGGTGCTGACCGACTTCACCCGCAAGGAGCTCCTCGACCTCGACGCGTGCACGAAGTGCGGGCGGTGCCACGCCGTCTGCCCGGCGCGAGCAGCGGGGGCAGCGCTGTCACCGCGCGACCTGATCCTCGACCTGCGCCAGTGGGCAGAGCGCCAGCGAGGCATCCGGCCGGTGCTCGACTGGGAGACCCGCCCGGACGCGACGGGCCCGGCGGCGACCGGTCCGGGGGTGAGCCTGGCCGGCGACGTGGTCAAGGAACACACGCTGTGGGCCTGCACGACCTGCATGGCCTGTGTCGAGGCCTGCCCCGTGGGGATCGAGCACGTGCCCACCATCGTGCAGCTACGCCGTAGCCTGGTCGACCAGGGCCGCATGGAGCCGAGGCTGCAAACCGCACTGCAGAACCTGGCCCAGCAGGGTAACTCCTTCGGCAAGTCTGCACGGATGCGGGCACGCTGGACCAAGGCTCTGGACTTCTCCATCCCCGATGCCCGCAAGGAGCACGTGGATCTGTTGTGGTTCGTCGGCGACCACGCTTCGTTCGACGAGCGGCTCCAAGAGCTGTCACGGACCCTGGCGCGGGTTCTCCACCGTTCAGGAGTCAGCTTCGGACTGCTCTACGACGAGGAGCGCAACTCCGGCAATGACGTGCGCCGGGTCGGGGAAGAGGGCCTCTTCGAGATGTTGGTCGAACACAATCTCGCCGCCTTCACCAAGTCGGACTTCTCCGAGATCTTCACCACCGATCCTCACTCGTTCAACACGCTGCGCAACGAGTACCCGGGCTATGGTTTGGAGAAGCGAGTCCGGCACTACACCCAGGTTCTCGCCGATCTCCTCGAGGAGGGAGCGATCCCCGTCCGGCCTCTGGGGCGCCGCGTCACCTACCACGATCCCTGCTACCTGGGCCGCTACAACCGAGTCGTGCAAGCCCCGCGCCGGGTGCTGCGCTCGCTCGGCTGTGAGACGGTGGAGATGCCACGCAACAAGGACAACACCTTTTGTTGCGGTGCCGGCGGGGGCCGCATCTGGATGGACGACTCGCATCTCACCGAGCGGCCGAGTGAGATGCGCATCAAGGAAGCGGCTGAGCTCGGCGTGGACACCTTCGTCGTGTCCTGTCCCAAGGACTACGCGATGTACTCGGACGCTGTGAAGACCACCGGCCACGCCGACCACATGACCGTCCGTGACATCGTGCAACTGGTGGACGAGGCCTCCACCGCTCCGGGCGCTCTCGGCGTGGCGAGCGGTGTGGCCGTGGAGGCATGACGGCAGTGCGATGTCCCTGGTGCGAGTTCGAGGGGGATCCGCGCCCCCTGCACGGCCATCTCGCGAGTGACCATCCCGAACGGATCGGATTCGTCGAACGGGGTGGAAGGTCCCGCTACGAGGTCGTCTGCCCGATCTGCTCCGAGAGCTACGACCAGGTCATCAAGCCCCGCCTCGACGACCCGAGCTTCGTCGAGGAGTACCGCCAGGAGATCCGGCTGGTGGGTTTCGACATGCTCGTCTCCCATCTCCTCGGGGCGCACCCCGAAGGCGTCGGGACCGAGGCAGCCGACCGACAAGGAGATAACGAGGAACATGGCTGACGTGCGGAACTGCAACATCCCAGAGGATCTCTATTACCTGGTGGAGCGGCACGTGTGGGTACGCCCCGAGAGTGACATCGTCGTGGTCGGGCTCACCGACGTCGCGCAGAACCTGGCCAAGACGGTGATCTCGGTGACCCTCAGGGGTGCCGGCAAGCCGATCCGCAAGGGTCGGAGCATCGCCACCGTAGAGAGCGGCAAGTGGGTCGGGCCTGTTCCCTCACCGGTGGAAGGAGAGATCGTCGAGGTCAACCAGGCCTTGGCGAGTGATCCCTCGATGATCAATCGGGACCCGTACGGTGAAGGATGGGTGGCGCGCATCCAGCCCGCTGACTGGGCGTCGGACTCCGCCGAGCTCGCGACGGGAGCGGACGGCGTCCGCCGCTACGAGGAGTTCCTCGAAGCGGAAGGCATCGCCTGCTCGGACGAGTGAGCACCGAGGGGCGCAGCTGGGGCGGCTGCGCCGTGCCTGCCGACCTGCTCTACGATCTCGAGGCCGACGTGTGGGTGCGGCCCGGAGCGGACCGGCTGACTCTCGGCATGACCGATGTCGCCCAGACCCGTTGCGGCCGGCTCGTGCAGCTGAGCTGGAAGCCTCCCGGCACCCGGATCCGCCGGGGCAGGCCGTTGTGCGTGATCGAGAGCGCCAAGTGGGTCGGCCCGTTTCGTTCGCCCGTGAGTGGCGTGATCGAGGCCAACAACGCCCAGTCCTTCGATGCCGACGTCGCCATCGCCAACCGCCAGCCTTACGGTGCCGGTTGGCTCGTGGAGGTGGCACCGTCGGCGTGGGAGGCCGAGCGAGCGCTTCTCGTGGACGGCGAGGCGGCGTGGGAGCACTACCGGCAGCTGATCGATTCGGAAGGGATCCGGTGCTTCCGCTGTGCCGAGTGACCCAGGCACTGCGGTAGCTGGCGAAGCCCTTGACAGTCGCCTGCGGGAAGTCGAATATGAGCACACGGATACCTCTACGGTCCGGCAAGGAAAGAACGGGGGAACAAGATGACGACAGGTTCGGACGAACGACAGAAGTCCATGGCGGTGATCTGCTGGAGCTCGGATCTCGATCGGGTGTGGCCGGTCCTGATCCTCGCGACGACAGCCGCGGCGTCAGGCCTCGAGGTAAACGTATTCTTCACCTTCTGGGGCCTCCGGGTCCTGCAGCGAAACGATCGCCACGTCACCGGCAACAACTGGAAGCAGAAGATGGAGTCATTGATGGATCGCGGCGGCACCGACCACCTGAGGCTCGGCAAGCTCAACATGGCGGGCCTGGGTACGGGTATGATCAAGTCTCTCGCCAACGACTACCAGGTTGCCAGCCCGACCGAACTGCTGCAGATGGCGATGGATCTCGGTGTCAAGCTGGCTCCCTGCCAGATGACGATGGATCTCTACGGTCTGAGCAAGGACGACTTCATCGACGGACTCGAGGCACCGATGGGTGCTACGAGCTTCATCGACATGGCTGCCGACGCCGACATAACCCTCTTCATCTGACCAGTCCGGAGGCGACCACCGCCCGGTTGGTCGTCGTGTCCTCGGATCCGATCGTGCTCCGCCAGGTGGCCGCCTTCGCCCGAGAGAGGGACCTTTGCGTCGCTCCGCCGGATGACGGTCCCGCTGCTGCGGTGGTCGTCGACCTCGCCGGTGCCGACGCCATGCAGGTGATACGCCACTGGAGAGCCCGGTGCCCCGAGGCCCTGATCGTCGGCTGCCACTCCCTCCCCGACCGCGCCCGGCTGGAAGAGGCCGAGAGAGCCGGCTGCGACGCCGTCGGCAACCGTGGTGCCCTCTCGCTCGTGCTCCGCCGTCTGGCCGGTTCCGGTCCTCTCGGGCGCCGCCGAACGCTGCTCGCCGATCTCGCCGATGTCGCCGGGCGGCTGGGAATGGTCGTGCGGGTCGCAGACACCCCTGTCGGTCCGGTTGCTCTCTACCAGCTGGACGGTCGGCTCGTCGCCGCATGTGACGTCTGCCCACACGCCGGAGCCCGCCTCTCCGACGGAGCCCTCGACGCTACGGTCGTGACCTGCCCTTCGCACGGCAGTCGCTTCGATCTCTCCAACGGCGAACGGATCCGCGGCCCCGCCGACCATGACCTGGCCACCTATGACGTGCTGATCGAGGGTGGACGGGTCTACATGTCGTGGACTCGAACGCTCCGGTGACCCTCGCGCCCGCCGCCTACGCTGGCGGCATGCCTGTCCGAGACGACGCGCCCGTCGGTGACCGCAACACTGCGGCGCAGTCGACCTCATCGGACTCCCTGATGGCAGGCGATGACGAGAGCATCGATCCGCACCTGCGTGAGGAGCTGACCGAGCTCGTGTCGGAGATGTGCCACGCCATCAACGAGCCGAAACGCCTCATGGTGCTCTACGCCCTCCGGAACAAGCCCAGGAGCGTCAACGAGCTGGCCGAGTACTTGGAGACGCCCCAATCCAACACCTCCCAGCACCTCGCTGTGCTCCGTGACCGCGGACTTGTCGAGGCGGAGCGTCAGGGCAGTCGGGTCCTGTACCACCTCCGCCACCCGAAGGTGATCCAAGCCGTTGACCTGCTGCGGGAGGTGCTGACCGAGGAGATCGCGCGCCAGCACGCGCTGCGGGCACGCCGGTTGCCCTGAGGGCACCACCTACAGGTCGTAGGGATCGAGCATCGGGTAGGCGTCGATCACGACTTCCTCGTAGGGATGGACGCTGCGCACGACCTGGGCGATCTCCCGGGCGAGCTCACGGCGGCAGGTGACCTCGATGCGCTCCTCGGCAACGGTCTCGAGCTGGCCGACGGTGCCGATGTGCGGCACGGCACCCTCCTCGGGGCGGAACCGGCCCGTCCCGCTCACCGACCAGCTGCAGAACGAGTACCTGCCGATATAGCCGGCGCCGGCGTCCCCGAGGGCTTTCCGCACCCGCTCGGAGTCGGCTTCCGGGACGAACACCACCAGCTTCACGAGGTCCATCTGCCGGATGGTAGAGGTCAGTACGTGCGCCCCAACAGCCGTCTCGGCAGGTGATCGGTCACCGTGCTGACCACCAGGCGGCCGGTGCGAGCCTCGAGGATCATCAGGGCGAAGCGACCGGCCGCTGACGCCGGCGCGCCCTCGACCTGGCCGGGGCCGAACGGGCCCTCGAGCGCGACGGTGCAGACGGTGGGATCGCCGCCCGGCCACGCCGCGAGCAGCGACGCGTTCCTCCGGTGCAACAGATCCAGCCGGAGGTGGTGGACGCCGAGCAAGCGGGCGTGGCTGTCGTGGGCGTCGGCGACGGCAAGAGGAATGGTGCGGTAGCACGCCGAGACCGACCGGGCCTCCAGTCGCAGGCCGCTGCCACCGCAGCCGGCCAGTGCGACCGACAGCACGACGAGCGCAACGCCCGCTCCGCGATGAGGCTTCACGACCTGCCTCCGCTCGGCGCCTCGCCCTCCGAGGGCGCGCTCGGTTGCGGGGCTGCGGAGTCGATGGGGACCACAGGGCGGGCGGGCAGCCTGCCCACAGCTATCGACGACAGCCAGCCGACGGGCATCTCGGCCCAGTAGCTGATCATCCGGTAGACGAGCACAGCGGCTACAGCCGATGTCTCCGCTCCACCGAAAGCCACCAAGGCGACCGTCAGGCTGCCTTCGACGACGCCCAGCCCGCCCGGGGTGATCGGCAACGTGGCGGCGAGCTGAGCAGCCGAGTACGCGAGGAGCAAGCCACGCCAGGGCACCCGGGCGCCGACGGCGACGAAGGCGAAGACGAGGCAGAGCAGGTCGAAGCCCCAGGTGAAGAGGGCACTGCCGAGAGCCATCCCCCAGTGGCGGCGGCTCGGAGTCACCGCTCCCAGGCGCCAGCGGAACCGACCGACGAGCTGGCGGGGATCGCCGTGGGGCCGACCGAGCCGCCGCTGCCCGAAGCGGAGCAGACCCTCCACCCGCTCGAACACCCAGTCGCGCCGCAACCAGGCGACGACGAGCGCTGCCGCAACGGCGCCGAGCCCGCCGAGCACTTGCACCAACCCCTCAGCGCTGCCCACCCCAAATGCCAGCACCAGCCCCACCACGGACATGGCGGTGACGCCCACGAACAGGCATCCGGTGACCGCTACGACGGACCAGGCGGCCAGGAGCTCGCCAGCGCCCATGCGCCGGTACTGGCGGTAGGCGAACAGACCGGCGAATGCTGCACCGGCCGGCAGGCTGTTCTGCATCGCCGACGTCGCAAGGCTCACGAGGGCTGTGCGACCGAGCCCACTCCGCAGCTGCCCGCTGCGCAGCAGGGTCAGCTGCAGGGCGGCGGACGCCACGTAGCTCAGAGCCTCCACCATGGCAGCGACGACCGCCCACGGCCAACGGATCCCCGACAGGAGCCTGCCGGCACCACTCAGTTCCGCCGTCTGACCCGATACCACCCAGGCAGCGAGCCCCACCACGACGCCGGCCAGCACCCAGCGCAGGACGGGCCATGCCCGCCTCCAACGGGACCGAGCGGCAACCGCCGCCGGCGCGGCCGCCCCCACCAGCCCTCCGGCCGGGTGGGGAGCGAGCGCGGCGACCGATCGGGGCTCGGCTCCACGTCGGGGCGGCATCGGCGTGTCGTCTCCAGGGATGCACAATGTTCGCGCCGCGGCGTCCCAGCAGCCTCCCAGCGGGTGGCCAAGGAGCGACGGAGCGCTGCTGCCACCGCTCGTTGGTGTTAAGGCCCTGCTCGGCTGGGTAACGACGGGTGTCGGCAGCAGCCGCGCCCGATTCCTCGGGTCGCGGCGAGCGAGGTCAGGACCGAGAGGACCACATGAGCCCCACCCCAGCGACAAACCGCACGAGCGTCGATCCCCGGCCGGGTGAGGGCTCCTATCGAATCCCGGTCGTCGGTGCGACCGTGCCGTCCGGCATGATCGAGAAGGGCTTCTGGGGCGCGCTCGTAGGCTCGGCACTTCTCGGCGCGGTGGAGCTGCCGCTCGCCGCCCTCGTCGGCGCCGGCGTCGTCATCACCCGCCACGGCCGCGGCGGAGGTCCCCGCAACTCGTCCCGGGGAGAGCCGTCGCACCGCGGGTGATCCCGACGGTGCAGCTGGGCCGGGTGCAGCTGGGCCGGGTGCAGCTGGGCCGGGTGCAGCTGGGCCGGGTGCAGCTGGGCCGGGTGCAGCTGGGCCGGGTGCAGCTGGGCGGGTGCAGCTGGGCCGGGTTGCCGATGCAGTGGCGCAGGGCCTGTCCGGGCATCCCCGCCGGGTCGTGCAGACCGGCCCCGGCTGAGCCCATCTGGGCGTCCGCGGCATGGACGGACCGGCAGCGGCTCGCATCGCCGCCTCCCTCGAGGACCGCCTCGGTCGCATCAAGGGTGTCGAGTGGGCAGCGGTGAACCCGGTGCTCGGGTCGGTGATCGTCTCCTTCGATGACGGCCGCGTCGGGCTCGGTGATCTCGCCGCCGTGATCGGCTCGGTCGAGGAGGCCAACGGTGTCGGCGACGGGGCCGTATCCGGATCGGCTCACCCGGCCGACGTCGCCCCGATCGGCCGGGCCGTCACGGTAGCGACCGGTGACATCCTCGCCCTCGGCATCGCCGCCCTCGGCCGGGCGGCTCGCTTCCCTGCCCTGCCTGTAGAGCTCGGTCTCCCCGAGGTGGAGGACCTCCCTGACGAGGTGCTGGCCGACCCGATGTTCCGCCAGACCGCCGGGGCTCGTCGCGGGCGCGACGGGTGCCGGGTGCCGCTCCCCTGGTCCGGTGACCGCCCGCCGTACGGCTTCTCGCCCCAGCACGCCACCGAGCCGCCCTGGCTCCCGCAACCGGCCGACTGGGCGGACCTCACGGTGAGCGCCCAATCTGCCGATCCGGCTTCGATGCTCTCGCTGTACCGCCGGGCGCTCCACATGCGCCGGGAGCTGCCAGCGCTCGGTGACGGCAGGCTCCGGTGGCTCGAAAGCCCTCCCGGGTCGCTCTGGTTCGAGCGTGGCCCCGGGTTCGGCTGCGTGGTGAACGTCGACGCCGACCGCGTCGAGTTGCCGCGGCAGGGCAGGCTGCTGCTGGCGAGCGGCCCCCTCGGCGACGGTGGCTGCCTGCCGGCGGACACGGCAGTGTGGCTCGGCGGGTAGCACCGCTCGCTGGTGCTGCGCACCGGCCAGTGCCACGTGCACGCCTACAGTACATGGGGGATCTGCTGAAGCGGGTCGAGGACAAGGACCTCGACCCCCCAGGATCGTCAGTCACCGGCCCCCGCTCGCCGAGGCACCCAAGGGCTACCAGATGTTCGAGCGGAAGGAGGACCGCTGCGAGAAGGTCATCCTCGAGCCGTAGGCGGGTCGGGCGTGCTAGGACCTCCCGCCCGTGACTGCCGCCGATCCCCTGACCGAGGCACCTCCAGCGGCGACGCCCGAGCAGGCGGCTGAGATCCTCCGCACCCACTGGGGCTTCGACGGGCCGCTCACACCGCTCGGCAGCGAGCGCGATTGGAACGCCGGCGCTGGCGAGGTCGTCCTGAAGCTCCAGAACCCCGGCGACGACGACGCCGTCGTCGAGTTCCAGAACCAGGCAATGGCGCACATCGCCCGCGTCGACCCGGACCTTCCCGTGATGCGGGTGGTAGCGGCACTCGACGGCCGCACGAGCGTGGCGGTGCAACTTGCCGACGGGCGCCGGTCGCTGGCCCGAGTGTTCACGACCATGCCAGGCAGGCTCGCCGACCCCGAGGAGCTGGACGCGGGGAGCGCTTTCGAGTGGGGTGCCACGGCCGCCCGCGTCGGCCGAGCCCTGCGGGGATTCTTCCATCCCCGTGCCGGCTACGTCATCCAGTGGGACATCCGCCGGGCGCCACGGCTGCGGGCCGCCGTACACCGCATCGAGGACGCCGAGGCACGCTCCGTCGTGACCACCGTCCTCGACCGCTACGACGCCACCGTGCTGCCCGTCATCGACGGTCTCCGCCACCAGGTCCTGCACAACGACCTGGGGATCGGCAACGTGCTCGTCGACGACCGGGTCCGGATCACCGGCATCGTCGACTTCGGCGACATGACCCACACCGCTCTCGCCTGCGACCTCGCCGTGATCCTGGCCGACGTGCTCGAGGGCCGGGCCGACCTGCTGGAGCTGTCCCGGGCGCTGATCGCCGGCTACCAGTCGGTGACGGTCCTGGAAGAAGGCGAAGCCTTCCTCCTGGGCGACCTCGTCGCCACGCGTCTGGCCGCGTCCGTTGCGATCGCGGCGTGGCGCTCGCAGCTGCACCCCTTCCATCTCAGTTCGACGCACCGGTCACCCGACGCCGGCCCGCTGCGTTCACTCGCCCTCCTGAGCGACATCGGCCTCGAGGAGGCGAGGGCGGCATTCGAGGAGATGGCCCTCGACACCGCCGACGCCGGCGCCCTCCCGTACCGCTCCATCCCGACCTCCGAGCTGGTGCGTCTGCGACGGGCGACCCTCGGGCCGGCGCCCCTCACCTACGACGAGCCGGTCCACCTGCGCAGCGGCCGAGGCGTCTGGCTACACGGCGCGGACGGACGCCGGTACCTCGACGCCTACAACAACGTGCCGGTCCTCGGCCACAGCCACCCCGCCGTGGCCGCCGCCGTCTCCGCGCAGATGCGCCGGCTCAACACCAACTCCCGGTACCTCCACGAGGCGTCGGTGGCCCTCGCCCAACGCCTGCTCCCCACCCACACCGCCCCCTTCGACCGGGTCCTGCTCGTCAACTCGGGGAGCGAGGCCAACGACGTGGCGCGGCGCATCGCCGCCTTCGTCACCGGTGGCGACGGGGCGCTCGTCACCGCCCACGCCTACCACGGCGTCACCGAGGCCACCACCGAGCTGTCGCCGGAGGGCTGGCCGGAGGGCTTCTCGCCCGCCCGCGTCGGCCTCGTCCCGGCCCCGCCCTCCTCCCAGGCGACGATCGAAGCCGCCGTCGCCGGTCTGACGACGACGCTCGGCGCCGCATTCGTCGACTGCAGCTTCACGAGCGACGGCATCCTCGGACCGGCCCCCGACTACGTGCGGGACCTGCAAACCGCGACGCGCCGGGCCGGCGGCCTCGTGGTCGCCGACGAGGTGCAGGCCGGCTACGGGCGCACCGGCGCCCACCTGTGGAGCTACGCGGCATGCGGGATGGAGCCCGACCTCGTGACGCTCGGCAAGCCGATGGGCAACGGCTACCCGGTTGCCGCCATCGTGGGCCACTCCCGGCACATCGACGGGTTCATCACGGCGACGGATTACTTCAGCACGTTCGGCGGCAACCAGGGGGCGGCGGTCGCCGCCTTGGCAGTGCTGCAGGTGATCGAGGAGGAGGGTCTGGTAGCCCGCGCCGCCGCGGTCGGGGCGGTACTCCGCCGGCGCCTGGATGCCCTGGCCGCTGGGCACCCGGCCATCGTGGCGGTCCGGTCGTGGGGCCTTCTCGCCGGCGTCCAGCTCAGCAGTCCGGCTGGTCCCGTCGCCGAAGCGCTGCGCCGGCGCGGCGTCCTGGTGGGCACGACCGGTCCCGCCGGGGACGTGATCAAGATCCGCCCGCCGCTGGTGTTCGAGGAGGGGCACGCCGACCTGCTCGTCGGCGCCCTGGCAGACGCCCTCGCCGCTCAACGAGCTGGACGCGAGTGACCGGTGTCGATCATCGAGTTGCGGGTGACGAGGGAGGCGAGCCGCTCCTCCTGCCAGCCCTCTCTTCCGTCGGGCCGCACCGGCAGCACCCGGTAGCGCTGCTCGGCGGTCGAGTCGTGGACCCGCAACTCCACCCCCTCCGGGATCTGGCGACAGCCGGACGATGAGAGGAGTGCGCCGTGCACACTCGCTGGCACCCAGCTCGGTGCACTCGGGACCCGATAGGCACCTCAATCGCCCGACCCACGCCCAACGCACCGAGTCTCGCCGACCAATCAGCCTTTTGGGGCCTCTTGGGGCCGGGGTCGGGGTCGGCGCCCCACGGTGGCGTAGGCGCCCCGGTAGTGCACCAGCGGCAACCGCGTGCCACCCCCGATGACCACCCGTTCGACCCTCGCCCGCACGAGGATGCCGTGGCCGGCCTCCGAGCTGCCGATCACTGAGCACGACGCCCGGGTGGAGACGGCTTCGAGTTGCGGTCCCCATTCCGTCGCAGTGACGTCCAGCCCTTCGAACGGATCGCCCGGCCATCGGAGGGCAAAGCGTTCGGCCAGGTCCAGCTGGTCGGCGGTGAGGGCATGGAGCACGAACCTGCGACTCTCGGCCGCGGCATCCCAGAGGTCCGACAGCGGCCCGATCAGGCCGGCGATCTCCGGCGGCTCCCCTTCGGCCACGATGACGGAGGAGACCGTGATCCCCGCTCGGCCGACGCGGCGCGTGGCCGCCGTCCAGACCGTGACCGGCGCCGGGAGGCGGCCACGCAACCGCCTCGTCGGGTCGCGATCCTCCTCGCCGACCAGCCAGGGATCGACGCCAACGTGCTGCCTGCCGTCGTCGAAGGGCACCTGTCGGACGCTACCCCTGGCAGGACCTCGGGCACCGGGGCCGTCGGTGGAGAAGGAGGTGGAGAAGGAGGTGGAGAAGGAGGCGCCGATGGAGGTGCCGACGCGCAGCATGGGAGGAAGCTACGTCGCTCCGCCACGACAGGCGTGCGACCGTCCCGGTGCCGGCCGTCAGCTCCAGAGCGTCACGTAGACGGGGGGGCGGAAGCGGCTGGCCGGCACGCTGCCGTCGCTGCGGTGCATCGCCTGCATGGCTTCGGGTGTGGCCAAGAAGCGCAGCAGGGCGGTGACGCCTGGGGCCTGGCGCAGCTCCGGGAGGGCGGTGGCGTGCCACAGGAGTTGCACCGGAGTCGTCATGACGCCCAGGCGCACGAGGGCGCCGCGCTCGATGTCGCGGGCCACGAGGTGGGAGATCGCCGGCGCCACCCCCTCCCCGTCCTGCGCCGCCGCCCAGGCCGCTGCCAGACTGCCGAAGACTCGCACCCGCCCCTCCGGCACGTGCAGGCGAGCCAGGAGCGTGCCCACCTCGGTCGAGCGGTCCGTCCCCGACGGATCGACGAGCCAGTCCTCGCCCGTCAGGGCGTGCCAGGGCACTCCAGGTTGACCATCTGCGACGCGATTCCCACCATCCGCTGGCCGCCCGGTGTGAGGGTCATGGTGTTGCCGTGGCGTACGACCAGGGGGTCGCCGAGCTGCTGGCGGAGGACAGCGAGGGCACCGGAGACGGCGGGCTCGCTCACCCCGAGTGCGTTTGCGGCCGCCTTCACCGAACCCAGCCGAGCTACGAGCACGAACGCCTCCAGCTGCGTGAGCGTCACCAGTACGACTCAATACCACGGCCGATAAGCGATCGCTTAGGCGACCGTTGACGATCACCGTGGCGGCGAGGATGATGCCCATGGTGCCGTGAGCGATCGCCGCGCGAGCGCCGCCATCGTCATCGGCGTGCCGAAGGGGGGAACCACAGGATGCAAGTGCCCGCACCGTTCACCTACGAGCGAGCCCACGACGTGGACGGAGCAGTCGGGCTCCTCGAGCGTCACGGTCCCGAGGCGCGCCTCATCGCTGGGGGCCACAGCCTCCTGCCGATGATGAAGCTGCGCCTCGCCCGCCCGGAGACCCTCGTCGACATCAACGACCTCCACGACTTGGACTACATCCGCCTCGACGGGGGAGAGATCGCCCTCGGCGCGCTAACCCGCCACGCCGGCGGGCTCGGCTCCGGGCTGCTGGCCGAGCACTACCCGATCTTCGCCGAAGCGGAGAGGGTCATCGCCGACCCGCTGGTCCGCAACCGGGGGACGGTCGGCGGCTCCCTCTGCCAGGCTGATCCGGCGGAGGATCTGTCGGCCGTGTTCGCCGCCCTCCACGGACGGGCGGTGATCCGCTCGTCGTCGGGGAGCCGGTCGGTTGACATGCGGGAGTTCCACGTCGGGCCTTACGAGACGGCCGTCGGGCCCGGGGAGATGCTGGTCGAGCTGCGGGTACCTGTCCGGACCCGGTCGGGGAGCGCCTACGAGAAGGTCGAACGGCGTGCGGGTGACTGGGCGGTGGCGGCAGCCGGCGCGTTCGTGCAACTGGACGACGGTGTCGTCGCCGGCGTCGGCATCGGGATGTCGGCCGTCGGCGCCCGGCACTTCACGTGCCCGCCGGCAGAGGAGATCCTCGCCGGCCAGGAGCCGACGGCGGAGCGGATCGCCGCGGCGGCGCGCACCTGCGCCGAGCACTGCGAGCCGACCGCCGACCAGCGGGGCCCCGTCGACTACAAGCGGCACTTGACAGGGGTGCTCGTCCGCAGAGCGCTCAGCCGGGCGGTCGCCGCAGCGCAGGGAGGAGTGGCCTGATGCAGATCCACATCACCGTCAACGGCAGGGAGACGACCTCCGACGTAGAGCCCCGCCTGCTGCTCGTGCACTACCTGCGAGTGGTCCTGGACCTGACGGGCACCCACTGGGGCTGCGACACGTCCAACTGCGGCGCCTGCACGGTATGGCTCGACGGAGTCCCGGTGAAGAGTTGCACGACGCTAGCGGTCATGGCGGAGGCGGCGATCGATCCCTTCATGTGGTAGTCCCGGGCAAAGCTCGTCGACATGAGGTTCTCGGAGCGGTCCTCGACCCACTTGACGGGGGCACCGGTGACGATCGACCCGACGATGGCGCACACGTAACCGGGGTAGATGCCGACCTTGTTGCCGAAGCCACCGCCGATGTCGGGGGAGATGACCTGGATCTTGTGTTCGGGGAGGCCGGCGACGATGGCATACAGCGTCCTGTGGGCGTGCGGCGCCTGGGTCGTCGTCCAGATGGTGAGTTTGCCCGTGACCTTGTCCATGTTGGCGACGGCGCCGCAGGTCTCCATCGGAGCGGGGTGCACCCGCGGGTAGAGCAACTCCTCCGTCACCACGATGTCCGCCTCCGCGAAGGCGGGCGTCGCACGCCGCTGCGTCCCCCGCCTCCCAGTCGTAGATCTTGTTGTCGGTCCGAGGTCATCGCCTTCGATCCGGAGGGCAACAACCTCGGCGGGTCGTTCATGGACTACCAGCTGCCCACGTCGATGGAGTGCCCGAGTTGGGAGCTCGGCGGGACCGTGACTCCCTCGCCGCACCATCCCATCGGCGCCAAGGGCGTCGGCGAGTCGGCGACGGTGGGGTCCCCTGCCGCCGTCGTCAACGTAGTCCTCGACGCCCTGCGGATCCGTACCGCCGACATGCCTCTCACGCCGGCGGCCGTGTGGCGGGCGATGCAGGGCAACCCCATCCGCACCGACTTGGCGATCGAGTAGACGCAAGCAAAGCTGCCGCCGTGCTCCGCCAGGACCTGTCCGCCCGTTCGCTGGAGTTGCGCGCCGAGCGAACGCCGTTCGTGCACACCCACGTGGTGCTGGCGGAGGCGCCGACGTCAGCCAAGCCGGGTGATGAGGCGATAGTCCTCGCCGGCGGTGCGATCGAGGGTTTCGTGGGCGGGACGTGCGCCGAGTCGACCGTGCGGGAAGCGGCGATGGAACTGCTTGCAAACCCCGACGCGTCGCCGTTGGTGCTGCGGATCACGCCAACGCCCGAGCCGGCCCAGGCCGGCCGGCGGGTCGTGCACAATCCGTGCCTGTCGGGTGGGACCGTCGAGGTGTTCCTCGAGCCGGTCGTGCCACCGCCGCTGCTGGTGGTCGCCGGCCGGTCCCCGACCGCTCGTGCCCTGGCGACGTTGGGGGCCGGATTGGGCTGGTCGGTGCTGGCCTGGGAGGACGGCGAGGTGATCCCACCCGGCGCTGTCGCTGTGGTGGCAGCCTCTCACGGGCGGGGTGAGGAGGACGTGCTCAGCGCCGCCGTGTCGTCGGGGGTGCCGTACGTCGGGCTGGTCGCCAGCCGCCGGCGTGGGGCGGCGGTGGTCGCCTCGCTGGCGGTCGACGGGTCGCTCGCGTCGGCGGTCCGCACGCCGGCCGGGCTGGATATCGGGGCGCGGACGGCGGGGGAGGTGGCGCTGTCGATCCTGGCTGAGATCGTGGGCATCCACCGACGTGGCTGGGTCCCTGTGCCTGGGGGCGCCGGCCCGTCCCCGGCACCGGTCAGCCATTCCCACGCCGAAAGTGCCGGCCCGTCCCCGGCACCTGCCGGCCATGCCGGCCCGCCCGTCGCCGTCCCGCCCGAGCGGGTCTGCCCGCGGGAGCTTCCATCGTG
>JAJZJY010000506.1 GCA_021809885.1 Actinomycetes bacterium | reverse complement strand
CCGTGGGGCAGGCGGGGACCCCTAAGCGCCCGCCTGTCGGGGGAACCCGCAGCACCGCCGGGACGCCGGCCTGGCGGCCGGCTCGGGCGCCCCCGCCTGCCCTACCGGCCGGGCTGGCGATGTCAGGCCACGGAGGACAGCACCAAGGGCTTCAGCTGGCGAGCAGGTCGGCGATCTGCTCGATGGGCTTGGCGAAGCCCAGTCGCTTGCGGGGCCGGTCGTTCAGCTCGTCGGCGACGGCGTCGAGGAACGCCTCTTCGTGGATCGAGAGGTCGGTTCCTTTGGGGAAGTACTGGCGCAAAAGGCCGTTGGTGTTCTCGTTGGTGCCGCGCTGCCACGGCTTGTGGGGGTCGCAGAAGAAGATCTCGATGCCGGCGTCGACGCGCACCGCTTTCCAGTCGCGCATCTCCGGTCCTTGGTCCCAGGTCAGGCTGCGCCGCAGGGCGGCGGGGAGCGTCTTGATCTTGGCCGCCAGGGCGTCTCGGACCTGCTCGGGGGTGTAGCCATCAGGCAGGTGCAGCAGCATCGTGTAGCCGGTGGTGCGCTCCACCAGGGTCCCGATCGCAGACAGGTTCCGCTTGCCGATGATCAGATCCCCCTCCCAATGGCCAGGAACCGCACGGTCTTTGGCCTCAGCGGGACGCTCGGAGATGTTGATCATGTCGGGGATACGGTTCTTGCGTTGTCCGACCTTGCGCGAGGGACGGCGCATGGCCCTCCCGGTGCGCAGGCACACCGTCAGCTCCCGGCGCAACGCCCCTCTCGACTGCACGTACAGCGACTGGTAGATGGTCTCGGTCGACACCCACATCTCCGGCTGGCCGGGGAACTCTCGCCGCAGCCGACCAGCGATCTGCTCGGGCGAGTACCGCAATGCCAAATACTCCTCCACCATCGCACGCAACACCAAGTTGACGGCCAACTTCGCCGGCTTGGGACGGCTGGCGCGCTCCCACGCCAGGGCATGAGCCGACGTCGCCCTATACCGTCCGGCCTCGTCGGCGTTGCGGCGCAGCTCCCGACTGATCGTCGAGGCAGACCTGCCGATCCGATCGGCGACCATGCGCACCGACTCACCGCTGGCGTGGCCGATGGCGATCTCCTCGCGCTCGGCGAAGCTCAAACAGCGGCCCTTCAAGTTCCGGCCCCGACGGGGGCGCACCCCACCCGCCGCGGCAATCCAACGGGCGCCCTTCTTGCGGTAGGTCCCCACGCCGTCGGCCGCTTCGGTGATGAACTCACCGCGCTGCATCGCAGCCCAGAACGGCTGGACAACCTCGGGCACCATGGCCTCATTGAACCGCGTCATCGCAACTACTCCGATCGGATGGTTCGTTGCGATCACCGCGAGAACCCGGGCTATCCCATCTGGCCGCCGCCGCCCTCGCCCCGAGCGAAACGGTCGCCGCCGAGCTCGAAGCCGCCGGCAATGCCGAGGCGGACGGTGTCGACGTTGCGTTGGCCCAGCTCCACCTCGACACCTCGGTGCGCCTGAGCCCGCCCGGCCAGGGACGCGAGCGGCGGGTGCTCGCGGCGATGGAAGCGCACCTGCGAGCGAGGGACACCGGGCGAGCGAAGGCCTACGCACCGGAGCTCGAGCGGGCAGAACCCCAGCCCCGGCGCGACTACATGCTCGGCTACCTGGCGCGAAGCGAGGGGCGCCTGGCCGACGCGGAGGCGCTTCTCATCAGGGCCTGGGACCTGCTCGATGCTCCGGAGGAGGCTTCGGGTCGCAGAGCCGGGAGCACGGCGCGCGAAGGACTCGGCGAGCTCCCCGGCGTGCCCATCGGCTCGTGGCGGGCTCACGGAGGGGACGACGAGCTCGCTGGCAAGGTCGCTGTAGAGCTTG
Organism: Actinomycetes bacterium; assembly: GCA_021809885.1. GTDB lineage: Bacteria > Actinomycetota > Acidimicrobiia > Acidimicrobiales > Palsa-688 > JAKAQB01. The sequence goes on along the minus strand of JAJZJY010000506.1, from coordinate 2,511 downwards.
GCGCTATTGCTCACGCACGATGGTCGGCTCCGGACCTGCTCTACTGGGCGAACGCCGTTCTCGCGAGTGGCCACAGAGCCTCGGTCCACGGAGCCTCGGTGCTGCACCTGGCCCGCTACTTCAAAGCGGTCGGGCTCGCGCTCGACGGTGCGTGCGCTGAGGCCGTGGCCCTGGTAGGGACCGCGCCGCCAGGAGCTGTGGAGCTGCACGAGCTGGTGGCCCGGGGGATGGCCAGGCTGTGGAGCGACGACCTGGCCGGTGCCTACGACGACCTGGCGTTAGCGGCCAGCCGGGCCAAGGCCGGGGAGGTGCTGCACGTCGGACAGCCTCTCGCCCTGTTGGCCGAGACCTGTTATCGCCTCGGGCGCCTCGAAGAAGCAGCCACCCACATCGAGCTGGCCTGCAGCATCGCCGACGCCAGCGGCTGGCGTTGGGACTCCCCCGCGGCTCACGCCCGAGCTGGATACGTGGCTGCGGCCACCGGAGATCTCCCCACAGCCGAGGCACATGGCGGTGTCATCACCGAGACCGCCAGCCGCATAGCCAACGAGCCAGGCGGGCAAGAGCGGCTCAGGGGCTGGGTCGCAGCAGCAGCCGGGGTGAACGTGGCCGTCGCCCTCGCGCGCGGCGATCCGGAGGCCCTGCTCACTGCCGCGGCCTCCGCAGCCGAGATCGCCGCCTCGGTCGAGCCAGGAATCTCGCCGTTCGGACCCGTGCTGGCAGAGGCGCTCGTGGGGCTGGGCCGCTTGGAGGACGCAGCAGCGGTGCTCGACGTCTACGACAAGCGGGCGGCGGAACTGGGCCGGCGTTCGGCACAGATGAGCTCGGCCCGGGTGCGGGGCAGCTTGTGCGCTGCCAGAGGAGACCTCGAAGGTGCACGGCTGGCTTTCGAGGCGGCGTTCGCGCTCGGCCGGTCCATGCAACTTCCCCTCGAGTCGGGCCGGCTCCAGCTCGCCTACGCGGACGCGCTCGCAACGAGAGGGGACCGGCGCGGCGCGACCGGACACCTGCGGGCCGCCCGGGCAATCTTCGCCCGCACCGGCGCGCTCGCTTACCTGAAGCAGGCTGACACCGCCCTGGCATGCCTCGGGCCGGACAACCACGCGGGCTCAGCGGGGGTTCTCACCGCTGCCGAGCAGACCGTCGCCCGACTCGCCGAAAGACGCCTCACCAACCGCGAGATCGCCGAGCAGCTGGCCGTCAGCCCCAAGACGGTCGAGTACCACCTGTCCCACATCTACGCCAAGCTCGGTGTGCACAACCGCGCAGAACTGGCCCGGATGATCGAAAACGCCCTCGACGGGCCCACCAGACCCTGACCGCATCGAAGTGTACTCAGGACCGTACACTACTGGTGTGAGCAGGACGGTCCCAGTCCGAGAGCTGCGCAGCGAGTTCAGCCAGGTCATCGGCCAGGTCGCCGACCTGCGAGAACACATCATCGTCACCCCCCGGGGCCGCCCCGCCGCCGTGCTGGTCCCCGTTGACGAGTACGAGGGCCTGGAAGAGACCGCCGAGATCCTCTCCGACCCCGACGTCCTCGCCGCGATCGACGAAGGCCGCCACGAAGCCGAGCGCGGGGAGACCGTGAGCCTCGCCGAGCTTCGTCAAGATCTCCGCCGCCGACGCCTGTAGGTGAGCCGGGTCGAGCTCGTCCGGCGGGCTCGCAGAGAGGTGCTCGACCTCGACTGGCCGCTGTCCGACGCAGTCATCGGGGCCCTTGGCACCCTCGTACGGGAACCCCAAGCGGGCCACTCATTTCGAGGGCGGCTCCACGGGTTGCGGTCACTTCGCGTCGGCGCGTACCGGATCATCTACCAGCTCGACGAGAACCATCGGGTCGTCCGCGTGCTCGCTGTCCGGCACCGCAGCGTCGCCTACATGACCGATCCCCGCTGACAACGGCCGTGCGATCCGCCGAGCAGCGTCGTCAGCCGTTCCCGCACGTCAGCGAGGTTCGAATACGAGTGGACTACGGCCCACAAGGAAAAGCCCAGCTCATAGGGCATGGTAGGCCGGTCTCCTAGGGGTGTTGACGAGCGGCGATGTCAACGGACTGTCAACGCTAGGGGCACGGTCTGCCTCACGGTCAGCTAGCCGCTACCTTGAGAGGCGTGCGCACGGGTACCGAGGCGCCGCGGTCCGCCGGCTTGACCAACGGTTTCGACAACATCACCCTCGGGCCCCGCTCTGCGTCTGATGGCGCAGAAGCGGGCGGTCCCGGGGCCAATCCGGTTCGGGGCAGCCTGGGTCGATGTAGGGCGCGTGCTGCTTCGGGCGGCCGAGGCGGTCATCCCGCTAGCCGTCCGTGACCGGTCCTGACGACTCGCTAGAGCGTCGGCGGGGGCACCTGGAGCAGCAGTCTCCGCCGGCGGACACCGCCGATGAGGAGCGGTTGAGCTTCGCTCAACTTGCCGCTCGTCGGTCGGGGTCCGCACACAAGACACTGATTGAAGCGCGGTTCGATCGGGTCCGCCTTGTCGACCACCGACGACATGTTGTCGGGAATGA
>JAJZJY010000505.1 GCA_021809885.1 Actinomycetes bacterium | reverse complement strand
GGCCCCACCCGTCGGCCCACACCGGCCGGCCGCCGGCGTCGCGCGCCCCGACGCTGTCGGCGAGGGTGCGCCCGACGAGCTCGTCGGGCCGGCGGCTGAGGAGGCGGCACGCTCCGGCGCTGAGCTCGACGACGCGGCGTTGGGCGTCGAGCAGCACGGTCGGGTCCGGGAGCTCGTCGATGGGGAGGGCGGTGCCCGCCCCGTCGACAACGATCACCGCCGAGCCCCTCGCCGCTGGCGGGCCGCTTCGAAGCAGAGCACGGCGGCGGCGATCCCGACGTTGAGCGACTCGGTTCCCCCCGCCATGGGGATCGTGACCCGCCCGTCGAGACAGCCGTCCGTCTCGAACGGCAATCCCGTCGCCTCGTTGCCGAGCACCAGTGCGGTCGGGGCCCGCAGGTCCGCCTCCACGTGGTCGACGCCGCCGCGCGCCACGGCCCCGAGACGGCACAGGCCCCATGCGGCGAGGGTGGCGAGGACCTCTGGGGCAGCTCCCCCGTTGACCACCGGCACCCGGAACACCGCACCCGCCGAGGCCCGCACCGTCTTGGGGTTGAGCACGTCGACAGAGCCGTCACACGCGACGACGGCGTCAGCACCGGCGGCCGCCGCCGAGCGCAGCAGCGTCCCGGCGTTGCCGGGGTCGCGCACCTCGACGCAGACGACGACCAGGGTCGGGCCGCTCCCCTCCAACGCGGTGAGGGCCACGGTCGGGTCGACGGCGACTCCGAGAACCGGCTGGGGGGTGACGGTACCGGTGATCCTCTCCAGCACACCCTTGTCGAGCTCGAACACCCGCCCGCCGGCGTCCAGGCACCGCCGTGCCAGCTCCAGCTCCGCCGGCCCGGCACCGGCCGGGTCGAGGTACACCGACTCGACGGTGCCGGCGGCGAGCGCCTCGGCGAGGACCTTGGCGCCCTCGACCACGAACATCCCCTCCTCCACCCGCGCGCTGCGGCGCCCCGAGAGGCGCCGCAGGCGCTGCACCCGCTGGTGGCGGTAGCCGAGGGCGGGCAGAGGGATCCCCGCTGTCAGGCCGTGGCGTTGCCGGCCGGCAGGGCGCTGCGCGCCACCTCGACGAGGGCGGCGAACGCCCCGGGGTCGCGCACGGCGAGGTCGGCGAGGACCTTGCGGTCCACCTCGACATCTGCAGCGCGCAAGCCGGCGACGAAGCGGCTGTAGCTCATGCCGTGCTGGCGGGTGGCGGCGTTGATCCGCTGGATCCAGAGCTGGCGGAAGTCGCCCTTGCGTGCCCTTCGGTCCCGGTAGGCGTACTGCAGGGAGTGCATCACCTGCTCGTTGGCCGCCCGGAAGGTCCGGCTCTTGTTGCCGAAGTACCCCTGGGCCTGCTCGAGGACGGCGCGGCGGTGCTTCTTGCTGTGAACGGCCCGCTTCACTCGTGCCATGACAGTCTCCTTTCGCGCTGCGGTGTCAGAGCCCGAGGAGGCGCTTGACGGCCTTCACATCGGCGGCGGCGACGTCGGTCTCGTGGCCGAGGCGACGCATCCGCGTGCTCGGCTTCTTCTCGAGGAGGTGGTTGCGGAAGGCGCGGCGGCGCCGGAGCTTGCCGCTCCCGGTCACCTTGAAGCGCTTCGCGGCGCCCCGATCGGTCTTCATCTTCGGCATGTCGGGCTCCTACGGCTGGGTCTGGGGGTCGGGGACGGCCGCCGCGCCGGGCTCTCCGCGACCGGGAGCTACTCCCGATCCGGAAGCGCCGCCGCCGAGCGCCGGAGCGGCTGCCGCCGGGGCGGTGGTCACCGCCGGATCTGGGTGGCCGTCCGCAGCCTGCTCGGGGACGGTGGTCACCGCCGGATCTGTGTGGCCGTCCGCAGCCTGCTCGGGGGCGGTGGTCACCGCCGGATCTGGGTGGCCGTCCGCAGCCTGCTCGGGGGCGCCGTCCGTAGCCGGCCGGCGTTGCCCGGGGGTGCCCTCAGGCCTGCGGGCGTCGCCTCGGGTCGCATGGACGGCCCGGCGGTCGGGTGCGAGCACCATCGTCATGTTGCGGCCGTCGAGCTTGGGTTCTGCCTCCACCTTGGCCACCGGGCCCACCGTCTCAGCAACGTGGTCGAGGATCTTCTTGCCCAGCTCCGGGTGGCTCATCTCCCTACCACGGAACATGATCGTGATCTTGACCTTGTGGCCCTCGCCGAGGAACTTGGCGACCTGTCGAGTCTTGGTGTCGAAGTCCCCGGTCCCGATCTTGGGCCGGTACTTCATCTCCTTGATGCTCGTGCTCGTGGTCTTCCTGCGGGACTCCCTCGCCCGCTGCGACGCCTCGTACTTGTAGCGGTTGAAGTCCATGATCCGGCACACGGGCGGGTTGGCGTCCGGAGCGACCTCAACGAGGTCGAGGTCCATGGAGCGGGCGATGGATATTGCCTCGGGCAGGGGCTTGACCCCCAGCTGGGCTCCGTCCGGGTCGATGAGGCGCACCTCACGCGCCCGGATCCGCTCGTTGATCCGGTGGTCACCCTGTTCGGCTATGGCGGCTATTGCGACATCACTCCTTGTGTTGGTCCCCCTTGCGGACGCGAAGAGGGCAGGCGTCAGGAAGCAACGCCCACCCTGAGGCGGTCATTCCGACCTGGACGCACCTACCGGTCCCCGGGGGGCGGAGGTGGCCAGGTGGGGGCGCAAGCGCCCCGCTTCCTGTCTTGTCCACCTCATAGGGTAGCGCGATGAGCACGCTTTGGACACCCGACGGCGAGCGCCCCATCCCCCGGGCCGACCAGCCGCCCGCCGGCGGGTCGGGGCCGGAGCCACCCGAGCCGACCGACGAGGAGCTCGCAGCCGAGCTGGCCGAGGCCCGGGACCAGCTCGCGCGCACCCCGGCGGAGGTCGTCGTCGCCAACCACGCCTACGGGCTCTGGGAGCTGGCGGCGCTGCACCTGTCGCTGGAGCCCCCCCAGTTGGACCAGGCCCGCACCGCCATCGACGCCCTCGCCGCCCTCGTCGAGGGGATGCGGGGGCGCCTCGGTGAGCCGGAGGCGCAACTGGTCGAGGCACTGGCCCAGTTGCGGCTCGTGTTCGTCGAGATCGCCAACGAGGCCCGCCCGGCCGGCGGCGGTACGCCGGCGGGGTGAGCCGGCGGGTGGCGGGGTGGTGGGTGGCGGGGTGATGGGTGGCGGGGTGATGGGTGGCGGGGTGATGGGTGGCTGGGTGGTGGGTGGCGGGGGTGAGCCGGCGGGCCGGCGGGCGGCGGGCCGGCCCCGCATCAGGGGTTCCGAAGCCGGCGTAGGCGTCAAACCGCGCGCATGTGGGACAACTGCGCGCACAGGCGACGACATAGCGATGTGGCTGCGCGCAGTTGGGCCGGCTGCGCGCGGTACGCCGTGCGGCCGCCTCGGAAACCCCCCCGCTCACGTCGCTGAGTGGTTGACTACCTCAAATGCGTGGTGGTCACCCTGCTCTGCGGCGGGCCAACCGCGCACGGTGGGAGGGCCGCCTTCGCAACGCGGTCGGCCATCGTCTCCATCGGCAGAAAGGGCCGCTCGCGTCAGGATGGAGCGCGGTACACAGCGGCCCGCCTACCACTCACGGGAACCCGGCCCGCTCATGGAGAGTCAAGGGCCCTGACTCATCGGGACCGGCCCCGCTCGTCGGGAATCGGAATCGGCCCCCCTCATGGGGAATCAGCCGCCGCCGAGGGCGGATAGCGACGTCGCGCCCTTGGGGATCGCCGGCGGCCTGGCTGTACCGTACTGCGAGAAGCGGATCTGACCCGGCTGGTTGCGAGGGGCCGAGATGCTCTGGATGTACGGCTTGCCGGTCGCGTCGACGTACAGCGTCGCGCCGGTGGAGTCGCGCAGCGGTATCACCGACTGGCCATCGACCGTGGTGGTGCCGCCCTTGGTGATGGTGCCCGTGGGCTCGAGCTGCCGGACGAGCGCCGCGACCGACAGCAGCCGGGCGAGCTGGGCGAAGTTCGAGTTGCTTGCCGGGGCGGACCACCACTTGCCGGCGAGGATGCTGCCGGCTGACGCCGGCGCGCCGAGGGCGGTCCACGACGACGACGACGCCTTCAGGTAGACGTTGCCCTTCCCGGCCACGACGTCCAGCTCGGCGCCGTTGAGGGTCATGGTTCCCCCTCCGCCGGCTGCCGACGAGACGATGTCGAGGCTGATCGGCTTGCCGCCAAACGTCCCGCTCCCGCTCACCCGGACGCTCGACGCCGACGAGGTCGCCGCCTGGGCGTCCCTCAGGATCTGGCTGGGGCTCTTCGCCACCTCCCCGTTTGAGCTCGGGCCGCCGCACGCTGCTGCTCCTCCGGCCAGCACGATCATCACCGCTAGCGCTCTCACGGCCCTGGTTCCCCGTCGGTTCATCCCCACGACCCCTCTGGTGCGCCCGACCGGACGCTAG
>JAJZJY010000504.1 GCA_021809885.1 Actinomycetes bacterium | reverse complement strand
CGTGCCGTACGACGTGGGGTGGGCGCCGCACGCGTTGTTGCCGATCATCCCGCCGAGGGTGCAGCGGCTGTGGCTCGACGGGTCGGGCCCGAACCGCAGGCCGTGGCGCCCGGCGGCCGCCTGCAGGTCGTCCAGCACAGCGCCGGGCTCGACGCTGGCCGTGCGGGCCTCGGGGTCGACGGCGAGCACGCCGCCCATGTGTCGGGAGAAGTCGAGCACCACCCCGGCGCCGACTGCGTTGCCGGCGACGGAGGTGCCTCCACCCCGGGGCGTGATGGGCACTCCCTCCTGGCGGCACAGCTCGGCGACCGCGAGGACGTCGCCGACATCCCGAGGAAAGACCACGCACCTCGGCACCACCCGATAGTTGGAGGCATCCGAGCTGTACTCGGCTCGCCGTCGTGCCGAGCCGTCGACGGCGTCGCCGACCATGCCCTGCAGCCGGGCGAGGAACGTCACCCCTTGGGTGTGAGGATCTCCCGCACGAGCGGCTCGAAGTGCTCGAGCGGTTCGCTCCTGTAGTCGGGGTCGAAAGCCACCTGGTCGTACTTCGCGCAGAACTCCGCCGTGTAGTCGAAGTACGGCGAGTCACGGAAGCGCTCCCGGGCGTTCCTGTCGCCGCCGATGTGGTGCCAGAAGTAGTAGCCCTGGAAGTAACCGTGGTGCTCCACCATCCAGTGGTTGGCCTCCGACACAAAAGGCTTGGCGATGGCAGCACCGATCGCCTCGTGGTTGAACGGGGCAAGTGTGTCGCCCACGTCGTGGATCAGGGCGCAGAAGACGTACTCGTCGTCCCGCCCGTCGCTCTGCGCCCGGGTGGCGGTCTGCAAGGAGTGCTCGAGGCGGTCGACGGGGAAGCCGCCGTGGTCGTCCGCCATGAACCGCAGCTGCTCGAGCACCCGGTCGGCCACGAGGCGCTGCGTGTCGTTCATGCGGGTCATTATCACCGCCCAGTCCTCGGCCGTGGACTCCTCGAACGAGCGGAAAGCGGCCCGAGTGATCGGAATGGACTTCATGGTGCCGAGCGTACCGCTACGCTTGCGGCGGGGAACGGGAGACCGGCGGGCTTCACGCGCGACCAGCGAGGTGCACGCCCATGGCCATTGACCTTTCCCCGTCCCCCCGATTCACCCTGTCGCTCCGCGGCTACGACAAGGACGAAGTGGACGACTACCTCGAGTCCCTCGCCGCCCACGCCACCGATGCCGACGGCGCCCTCGACGGTGCCAGGGACCGCGTCCGCCAGTTGGAGACCGAGGTCCAGCGGCTCTCGGCCCGGGTGGCCGAGCTCGAGGAAGCCGTCCGCCACGAGCCGCCGCACACCGTCCGGGCGATCGGCGAGCGGATCACGCTGATCCTCGAGGAGGCGGAGGCCGGAGCCGTCGACGCCCTCGCCCAGGCGCAGGCCCAGGCGGATTACATCGTCGAGGAGGCCCGCCAGGAGGCCGAGATCCTGCGCCGGCAGGCGGCCGCTGCCACCGCCGAAGCCCGTGAGGTGAGGGAGAGCGCCCAGCGCGTCGTCGAGGACCAGCTCGAGCGGGCGCAGTCCGAGGCGCGGTCGCGCTCGGCGGCCATCGTCGCCGAGGCCGAGGCCCGGGCCCGGCGCCGGCAGGCCCAGATCGAGGGATGGGCCCAGGAGGTCATCACCGCCACGCAAGCCGACCAGGCGCAGCTGTCCGAGGAGTTCGCCCAGGTGCGCCGCCGCCACGAGACCGAGCTGGCCGAGCTCATCACCCAGCGCGACGACGTGGTCGCCAACCTGCGCCACCTGCAGGCCGCCCTGGCCCAGGCGGTCGACCGGGTGACGCCGAGCGAGTAGGCGGGGCGAGTAGTCAGGCGATGCCGGCGGCCGCTGCGATCCTCGCCGCGACGGCCCCGGCATCGGTGCAACTCACCACGACCCGCTCGAAGGCCTGGCCGTTGAGCTCGACGACCACGGCCGGCCCGTTGCCCCGCACGACGGTGAAGTCGTAGCCGGTGCCGTGGCGGCGCCGGCCGAGCGCCACCCAACCCGGGACGGCGATGCCGTCGACACGCCAGCCGCGCAGCTCCAGCCAGGGGGTGGGCACGGCACGGACCAGGCGGACCGCCCGCAACGCCAGGCGGAGGTCGGAGCGGCGGAAGGCGGCGAGGCGTTCGGGGCGGCGCATCGACACCCAGAGCTCCGTCGCGTCGGTCAGCAACTCAGCCACGGGCCGTCCAGGGTAGGTTGCGCCCCGTGCCCGAGCGCCCCGTCGCCGTCGTCACCGGTGCCTCGAGCGGCATCGGCGCCGCCAGCGCCCGGGCGCTCGCCGCCGGCGGGTGGCACGTCGTGGCCGGCGCGCGGCGGGAGTCGCTCGTGGAGGCGCTCGCCGGCGAGCTCGGTCCCGACGCGGCGACGGCGCTGCCCCTCGACGTGACGAACGAGGTGTCCGTCGAGGACTTTCTCCGAAACGTCTCCGGATGCCGGCTCGTAGTCCACTGCGCCGGCGGCGCCCTCGGCCTCGACCGCATCGCCGACGCCGACATCGACATGTGGCGCTCCATGTACGAGACCAATGTGCTCGGCGTGCTGCGGGTCACCCAGGGCCTGCTGCCTGCGCTCATCGCCTCCGGCGACGGGCAGGTCATCGTCATCGGCTCCGTCGCCGCCTTCGAGCCCTACCCCGGCGGCGCCGGCTACAACGCCGCCAAGGCCGGCGTGGCCGCCCTCTGCGACGTCCTCCGCCTCGAGACCCTCGGCCAGCCGCTACGGGTCTGCGAGATCGACCCCGGCATGGTCGAGACCGAGTTCTCGCTCGTGCGCTTCGGCGGGGACGCCGAGGCCGCCGGCGCCGTCTACCGGGGCATGACGCCGCTCAGCGCCGAGGACGTCGCCGAGGTGGTGGCGTTCGTCGCCAGCCGGCCGGCTCACGTCGACCTCGACCGGGTCGTCATGCGGCCCCGCGACCAGGCGAGGGTCGGCCTCGTGCACCGGCAAGACTGAGATCGTGGCCCTCCTCACCGTCGTCGACCACCCCGCCGTCGCCCACCGCCTCGTCGAGCTGCGCGACGCCGACACCGAACCCGACCGCTTTCGCACGGTCCTGCAGGAGATCAGCACGCTGCTGGCGTTCGTGGCGCTCGGCGACCTGGCGTGCTCACCGGTCACCGTGTCGACCCCGCTGGCCGCCGCCCCAGGCCGGCGGGTCTCGGAGGCCGCCCTCCTCGTCCCGGTCCTCCGGGCCGGCCTCGGCATGGTCCCGGGGGTGCAGTACGTGATCCCCCGCACCCAGGTCGCCCACCTCGGCATGCGCCGCGACGAGCAGACCCTCGACGCCGTGACCTACCTCGACGGGCTGCCCTCCGACCTCTCCGGCCGGCGGGTCGTCGTCCTCGACCCGATGCTCGCGACGGGCGGATCGCTCACCGAGGCCTGCCGCCTCATCCGCTCCCGGGGCGCGGCACGGGTCCAGGTGCTGTGCCTGGTGGCGTCGCGGCCGGGGGTCGAGGCGTTCGGCCGGGCCCACCCCGAGGTCCCCGTCACCGCCGCCGCCCTCGACGACACCCTCAACGAGCGGGGCTACATCGTGCCCGGGCTGGGCGACGCCGGGGACCGCCTCTTCGGCCCGCCGCCGCGGTGAACCGAACCGCCGGCATGGGACCGTGGCCGGCGGTTCGGGCAGGTCCTGGTGGCCGGCGAGGGCGGTTGGGGGCCGGCGGGCGGCTGCCTCGGAGGTCTCGGGAGCCGGGGCGAAACTGTGAGTGAAAAGTGCACACCCTGTGTAGTTTTCACTCACAGTACGGTGGCCGGCGGAGAGGGGGGGATTTGAACCCCCGGACCCGGTCTCCCAAGTCAACTCATTAGCAGTGAGTCCGATTCGGCCGCTCTCGCACCTCTCCTTGCCCTCCACTGTAGCCGATCCGCCCGTACTCCACGAGCGCCGAGCCCGAGGCTGAAACTACCAGCTCAAGAGTAGTTTCTGAGGAGCTGAACGACCCATGCAATAGCGTCGTTGGCGGTCGCTAGAGCACCAAGGTAGGCATGTCGAACGGGGCTCAAAGAGGAGCCTTGGGGGTCAGATTGCCATCCGATCCGACTCTGATCCGACAGCAGGCGTAGACTGGTGGCGGATCGGGGCCGTTCGTGGACACCGGTCGTCCCCAGGATGGAGGTGAGGCCGATGGCCCGGAGCAGCTACCCAGACCCGGCGGTCCCCCGGACGTTCTCTAGTTGGGTCACCAAGAAGTCGACCGCCGAGCGGATGAAGGACCCACGGACCGGGGAGGCCCGCCGCCGTCCTGTCGATTGCTGGGATGTGGAGGGGCGGGCCGATGGCGTTGTGTGGGCCAAGCGGTTCCGTCGGGCTGGCCTGGCGCAAACCTGGAAGGAGCGCCTGGACGCCGAC
>JAJZJY010000503.1 GCA_021809885.1 Actinomycetes bacterium | reverse complement strand
CCGGCAGTCAACGACGAGAGGGGGCCTATGGACCGTTACTCGAAGGCCATCTCGCGAGCGACTCGCTGGGCCAGGTCCGGCGGCGGCGGTTCCACGGCGGCGCGCGGTACGCGATGGCGGTCCTGATCTGGTCTGCGGCGGTCCTGTGGATCGCTGCGCTCATGGTCGTCGCCGCCGAAGGACTCGTCATCGACGCCGCCAAGAGCGGCCGCACCACCCTCACACTGAAGCATCGGGTGTCCGACGCCGAGCGTGCCCACCGAGGTGCCATTCGAGAAGCCGAGGCCAAGCTGGCGCGCTGCCAGAGCGCTTACGACCGGGAGGTGACTGCCGCCAAACAGCATCTCGACGCGCGCGAGCTCTACCTGCACATCGAGGCGCCCACGCTGTCGTGCGTGGTGAAGTGCCCGCCGGGCGCAGGGGCGCGGGTCCGGTCCTTTGCCGCCGCGGTCAACACCGCAGCGTCGCGAGCGGCGATCGAAGAGCCCCAGCGGCCCCAGAGAATCCGGGAGGCAGAACAGCGGCTCGCGATGGCGCAGGCCTCCCGTGGTCCGATCGAGGCGGCCCAGCACAGGGCTCAGGAGATCACCTCCAACCCACAGCTGTTGGCCGGCATCGACTCCGCACGAAGAGAGCTGAAGTCGTACCGCAAGTCGAAGTCACCACAGCCCGCGGTGCCGGGATCAACCGCGCTCGGGAAGGACAAGCTCTCCAGCTGACGGCGATCATCAGCATCACGCCCGCACCGGTCGTCCTACCGGGGGCTTGCAATGGCGGCGATGGATTGCGAGCAGTCACGACGATCTCGCAGGAGAGTCTCAAAAGTCCAGCAGGAACCTGAGTGCCCGGGCGATGGCGAAAAGCGCTTCGTCGTTCGCAGCACCAAGACGACCGATGAGCCGGTGCTCTGACACCGACTTCACGTCCTCGCACTTCGCATAGCTGACCTCGGCGAGCCCGCACTCGTTCGGATCGAGCTCGACGTGCGAGGGGAGATCGCGCCGGCTCGTCGTGCAGGGCACGACGATCACCACGCCAGCCCGGCTGTCGTTCAGCGGGTCGGCGGACACCACGACCGCAGTCCGACGCCCCGCCTGCTCGCGACCGACTGGTTCGCCGAAGTCCACGAGCCAGATATCACCCCGACGGGCCGTCACGCTGAATCGTCGGACAGCGAGCTGCTCTCTTCTGCCCGCTCAGCCTCGATCTCTCCCCACGCATCGGCATCGTGACGAAGCTCCGCGTAACGAGCTGCAAACCGATCGAAGAAGACCCGGCGCTCGAGGGCATCAGCCGCCTCGTCGAGCAGCTCCGTCATCGGTCGGCCCGTCGCCTTGGCCAGCTCGGCGAAACGGCTCCGCGTCTCTTCGCTGACTCGGATCGGAGCGCGAGCGCTCCGCCTGGAGCAGGAGTACCTCGACGCCGGGTTCGACGAGATTCGCCAGGGACCGCTTTCGATGAACATCGGCAACCGGGAAGTCCTCGTCTGCCACCTCCCGTACCAAGGCGACAGCGGCAAGACCGAGCGTTACCGAAACTTCAGGCCGGTCGACGAGGGAATGTGGCTGCTGCACGGGCACGTCCACGAGAAGTGGCGCCAGCAAGGACGCATGATCAACGTCGGCGTGGATGTCTGGGACTTCGCGCCAGTCGCCGAGAAGATCCTCGCCGGGCTGATGGACGACGCGCCGTTCGTGAGCGACTGAGGCTCGCAGGCCGCCAGGAGCACCCCAGCGCTTCGATCCTTGGGTCAGCTCGAATCGTCGTCTTGCCATGCTGCCAGTCGCTTGCCGATCGGGACCATGAACTGCTCGACATGCGGCGCTCCGATCGAGATCTGCTGATCGACTTGGCTCCACTGCAGCACGCGACACCGGCCGGTGTTGTCCGCGGTGGCGACTCCGCGATGGTGGACGATGTCGTTGCGCATGTGCCGCAGGTCGCCCATCTCGTCGCACACCAGATCCTCCGGCTGCGAATGGCCGAGCTCGCCCGTGATGACCTTCCGGTAGCCGTGCTCCCAGGCCGTGTACACCGTGACGATCCAGAGGTGCCCGAGCAGGGTGCTGAATTGCCCGCCGGGAGCCACACGCTCGGCCAGCTCGGCGAGGCGCCACGTCGCGTATGGCGCCCAGTCGGAACTTGCCGGGGATCCGTTGCCGACATGGATCATCGGGTCGGGGGTGCCACTGGCAGCAGATTCCGCGAGCATCCTCTGGAACTTATCCTGCTGCTCGACAAGCCCGATGACGCCGAACAGGTGTGCTGCCGCCATCTCGTGCAAGAAGGACCGCAGGTCCTCATAGGGGCTGCGCCGTTGCGAAGAACTCGAAGTTGACTCGGTGCTCGACCCCCGGTGCGGTCCGCAAGCTCGCCGACCAGTCGTTCCTCCAGCTGGTCGAGCCTGCCATCGTGGTCGGCCACAGCCACCGCGCAGAACCACAGGTCCCAGTGGCTCCAGATCCTTCCCTCGATCTCCTCCCATGGTTCGGGGCCAAAGGAACCTAGCAGATATCAGGTATTTCTGCGCTCGGTCATCTCGCCGGCCTGTCCCGTCGGAGTCGATCAAGCGATCAGCCGCGATAGGCATCCCGGCGGTGATCGATGTCGAGCACGTAGACCATCTGGGCCGCGTCATCGATTCGGTAGCGGACCCTGTACTCCCCGCGCCGTGCCCGCCATTGGCCTTCGAATGGCTTGCGCAGTGGAGCGCCGACCCGGCGGGGATCATCTGCGAGAGCGCCGAAGATGAACTCCACGCACGCCGCGGCTATGGCCTCGGGGAGACCTTCAGCGAGCTGACGAGCAGCAGTTCGGGCCACGACGACCCGAAAGCTCACCCCGCCTTCCGCCCGGCGCGATCAGCCAGCAGGGCGCGAACTGCCCCTTCGTCGAGGACGTCACCGGCTGCCACTTCGGCTTCGGCGCTCTCGATACGGCGCTGTGCCTCGGCGTCGCTCAAGAGCTCCATCGTCGCCTCGATCGACTCCAGGTCCTCCGCCGCGAGCAGCACGACGTAGTCACGACCGTTCTTCGTGATCCGTACACGCTCATGGGTGGTCGCCACTTCCTCTGCGATCTCGGAGAGCCGGGCCTTCACCTCGGAAAGCGGAAGAGTCTTCACAGACCACTATTATAGGCTACCGGTTGCGTCCACGAACATCGTCCTGGAGCTCTGCCACCAGCGATGCTACGGGAGGACCACGCACCGGCGTCGGCGATCCGCACGCCCCGGAATCTGGGCCACGGCGCAGACGACGGTTCTGGAAGGAATACGGTGATTTCCACTTCGCACGATGCGTGTGGCGCGACCACGTCCTTCGCAGAGGGTCTGGTCGTCGCAGCCCTCGATGCCGTCAGAGCTACCCAGCGTAAGCCCTTCACACCTCTTTGACGTCGTGGAAGCCAGTCACGCGCGTGGTGCGTTTCGCCCTACGTGCTCTGGTGCACCCTGAGCCGGTCCCTGGCGCCGCCTCCGGTAGGCAGCCGAACGGTTCTTGGTCCCGCAGGCGCGCTCGGAGCACCAGCGGCGGCGTCCGGGCCGGGACCGGTCCACGAACAACAGGGCGCAATCCGACGCAGCGCACTCGCGAACGCGGGTGATCTCCGGTCCGCTGAGCAGGTCGACGGCGTCTCGGGCCACCGTCGCCAGGCAGGATCGAGCCAGGGCGGGTCCTACCTGGTAGACCCGGGTGCCGTCCGCTGCCAGTTGTGGAGCGAGGTCCGCCGCCAGCGCTCCCCGACCGTCGCGCAGAACGCCAGGCACAGCCGCCCGGATGAGAACCGGAACTGGAACTCCCAATTTGGCAGGTCGTCGCCGTGGTCGACCTCAAAGGCGTCCATGGTTGACGAACCTTCCACATCACGAGTATTACCCGTGATGTGAGCATCAACGAGAGTCGTCGCTGCTTCGGGGTTGCAGCTGGTGCGTTCGTCGACCTGGTCGGCCGGGTTCGATCCGACCAGTGGGTGGTTCCCGGTCTCGGCGTCTGGGACATCCGCGCCCTGGTCGGCCACACCGCCCGCGCGCTTTCCACCATCGAGACCTACCTTGCCCAGCCCACCGACAGCCCCGTGCTCACCAGTCCCGTCGAGTACTTCCTCTCTGTGCTTGGCGACGGTACCGACGCCGAGGAACGCATGCGGCAAGACGCGGCGATTGCCGAACGTGGCCGCCAGGCGGGTGCTGAGCTAGGCGACGACCCCGCCAGGGCAGTCCGTGACCTGGCCCAGCGGGTGCTCGGCCTGGTCGATGCCAGCCCTGATGAGACCCTCCTTGCCACGCCGGCTGGAACGATGACGCTCGCCACGTACCTGCCAACCCGGACCTTCGAGCTGACCGTCCACAGCCTGGATTGGGCTTCCCCCCGCAGGCCG
>JAJZJY010000502.1 GCA_021809885.1 Actinomycetes bacterium | reverse complement strand
CACGTGGTCAGAGAGGCGCTGGTCGTTCTCGGGCTTGACCCATCCTGCTCGCGGCATGTCCCCAAACTACCACGGTGTGACTCTAACTTATGGGTATTGCGGCTAACCTGCATCGTGCCGCTTCCCGCCACCACCACGCTGCCGGACCACACCTCGTCGCCCGCCGCCTTCGAGACGGCGAGGGTCTCCCCTGAGAGGAGCGACTCGTCCACCTCGAGTCCGGCGGCCTCGACCAGCACGCCGTCGGCGACCACCTGGTCGCCGACGCGGACCTCGAGCACATCATCAACGACGACGGTGTCGACGGCGACATCCCCACGACGCCATTGCGCCGGGCGTGGGCAGCCGGGGCGGTGAGCAGGGCAAGGCGGTCGAGCATGCGCTTTGCTCGGATCTCCTGGCCAAGGCCGATGGCGGCGTTCACCGCTAGGACAAGGCCGAACAGCGCGTCCTGAACGGGGCCGACGATCAACACCACCACAAAGAGTGCGCCAAGGATGGCGTGAACCGGGTGAGCACGTTGGCCCGGGCGATCTGGACCATCGTGCGACCTTCGGCGCCGCTGGCGGTGTTGACCCCGCCGCCGGCGGTGCGGGCCGCGACCTCAGTGGCGGTGAGGCCGCCAGCCGGCCACATCCGCAGCACGGTTGGCGTGGCAACTGGGTGCGTGCTGGCACGGGACTCGGGCACGCTCATGGGACGTTGAGGACGGGAGGGCCCTCCCTCGGAGACGTGTCTCAGAACGCCGCCAACTTCGACAACGCCGAGGGTTGGACACGACGAATCCGACCCGAGGCTCGGCCCGATGGCGACCTGGCCGGTGACACAAGAGTCGCCCTGCGACGGGCGCAGCAGCATCGACACTGGACCATGCCTGTAGGCGCGTGTGGCACCGCGGAACAAGCGGCGGGCGAACGTGGTGTGCAAGTGGACGGTTTCGCCCTGCAGCTGCTGATGTCACCCATGCTACGCTGCCGCAACTGTGGCCGCGATGATGCCAGCACCGGTGCCAAATACGGCCCGAAAGGCGACGGCCCGGCGCGCCAGCCAAGGCTACGCTGAAGGCGATTCCGACGCCACTACCAACAGCGATGAAACGAGAAGCGCTTCGATTGCAGAAGGTATCCACCAAGACAACGTGGCAGGTCACCTGGCAAGGCATTCAGGGCCAAAGGTCATTACCGGCCACCGGGCGGATCTGGGAATGGGTGGTCTGTGGCTCGACTCCGTGGAGGATCCCACGCTGCGGGATATCCCGCCCACCGCGCCCGAAACAACGCACATGACCACCCGAGCCTTCGGCGTTGCCGATCGCGACGACCGTCAGCCCAGCCCGGCGCTCGATCGGACAAAGGTCGGGATCGAAAAGCCAGGGGCCCCGGGACGCTACTCCGTTCGCTCGACGAGAACAATCGATCCCTGACGACGTCGAGACCTTGTCAGTTGCTTCACCCCCCAGCGAAACAATCAGCCCTGCTTTCGCCGCCCTCGGCGCCATCGTCTCGACTGCACCCGGGCCTTGTCGGTAGTGGGGTAATGGCGCGAGCTGTCAGCTCGCGGGTCGCGTTCGTGCCTGCGCACGGCGCGTGCCGGCGCGGTCAAGAGTTGTCATGACCCCGGCCGCTCAGGCGGATGAACGCCGTGAGGGCGACGATCACGAGCGCTACAGCCGCCCCCCGCTCGAGGACGTAGATGCCGCTGTCCGCTTCGACGAGCACTTGGACGAAGTCGACCGCGACGATTAGCACGATCATCGAGATGACGCGCGCCTTCAAGTCGTTCAGGTCGCGCATCTGGAGCCATGTCGGGAGCCGGCTGCCCGTCGTGCCGCCGATGCGGGCGACGAACAGCTCGTAGAGGCCGATGCTCGCGATGAGCAAGGTGGCCCCGATCAAGAACAGGTCAATGCCAAGGAGGATCCGTCCGATCTTGTCGCCGACGGGGAGCGGCGCGGCGAGAACGGCTCGAAACGCCAGGACGAACACGTCGGTGCCGTAGACAAAGGTGCCGAGCGCGCCAAGGACGAGGACCACGACGGGGAGGAGCACGAGGATCCGGCAGGCGACCAGGACCGCCTCGAAGCGGGACCTGAGTCCCACGTTGTAGCCGTCTTCTTGACGCCCGTTCCCGTCCACGACGACCGACGTGCCCTGGCCGCTACTCGTGGCTTCGATGCTCGCCGCGCCGAGGACGCGCCGTGCGGGCAGGGGCAGACGCATCTCGGGCGACGGTCGCTGGCCGCCCAGCGTCGGGGTGCTCCTCCCGCCCGGAGAGATGCACCGCGTCTCGGGGCCCGATCGGCGTGCCTCCGGCGGCTGGGGTACGCCCGGCGAGCGCGTAGATCTCCTCGCCGTCTACGGTCTCGCGTTCGAGCAGGAGCGCCACGAGCGCCGCGTGGACGTCCCGGTGCTCTTCGAGCACCTCGGGCCGGTTCGTCGCCGTCAGCACGATCACGCCCGTCGCCGGGTTGAAACCGTCCATCTCGGCCGGCAGCTGGTTGGGGGTCTGCTCGCGCTCGTCGTTCGTGACAACCGCACCCGAGTCCGCCCGCCGCTGGCCGATCGCGTCGATCTCGTCGACGAAGATGATCGCCGGGGCCCGCTTGCGTGGCTCGGCGAACAGGTCCCGGAGCCGGGCGGCGCCCACACCGACGAACATCTCGACGAAGCTCGAGCCCGTGACCGAGAAGAACGGCACCGCCGCCTCGCCGGCGACCGCCCGGGCGAGCAGCGTCTTGCCGGTCCCCGGCGGCCCCACCATGAGCACGCCACGCGGCGCCTTCGCCCCCGCCTTGGCGTAACGGTCTGCTCCCCGCAAGAAGTCGACGACCTCGCGGATCTCGACTTTGGCTCCCTCGTAGCCCGCCACGTCAGCGAAGGTCGTCGACGGCCGCTCGGCGTCGAAGACCTTGGCGTTGGAGCGCCCCACACCCAACGCCCCCTGCACGCGACCTGTCGCCCGCTTGGACATCCGCCACCATAGGTAGCCCAGGCCGAGGAGCGGCAACACCAGGACGAGCCGCGACAGCACCTGGGAGCCGAACAACACCTCCGGGACGGTGGCGGTGATCTGCACCCCGTTGTCCTCGAGCTTGGTGAGCAGCTCCTGGCCGGCCTGGGTGGGGATGACCGTCGAGTAGCTGTGCCCGTTTGCCAGCTCCCCGCTCACCTGGCCGTCCGAGGCGATCGCGACGGTCTCCACGTGCTTAGCGGCCAGCCTGCGAAGGAAGCCCGAGTAGGTGAGCGACTCGTGGGGCTGCGAGCCAGTTGCCGGCAAGAACAGGTAGAGCACGACGAACAGGCCCAGCGCGACCAACCACAGGTAGTGCCGCCAACGCGGCGGTGGCGGCGGCGCCACCGGCCCTCCCCGGTCCCTCGTCGGCGGGGGCTCAGCCCGCTTGGTCACCCCCCGCCCCCTACCCTCGCCCGGCTCGGCCATCCGGATCGTGCGAGAGATAACGGCATCGGCCACGGCTCGAAGTCCATCGCCTGATCGTAGGCAATCGACGTCCCGAACGCCGTGACGACCTCGTGCGACTCCACCCCACCCCTCCCCAGCGCCGTCACGTCGGGCAACCCCGCCCTACGATGCGAGGGCATGCCCGGCGCCGCACCGCCCGAACCGACCGACGCACCCCACCGGCTCGTCAGACCCCCGCCGGACGTTATCGACCGGCGCCCCAGTCGCCACGCCCTCTTGGCTCAAAGGTCGCCCCCAACGCCGAGCCCTTCTCAGAAGACGACGGGCTCGGGTCGATGAGCCCGCCGCTTTGGGTCTGGCTCGCCACGCTCGCGGGCCTCGGGGGGCTACTCACCGGGGAGATCGCCTTTCACCGACACCGTGGCCTCTCGGGGCTGCGCCCAGCGCTCGCAGAGAGCGCCGGGTGGATCCTCATCTCGGTCGCGTTCGGCCTCGGGCTTGCCTGGACCTCGGGGTGGGCGGCCGGCGGGCAGTACTTCACGGGGTACCTCATCGAGAAGTCGCTCAGCGTCGACAACGTGCTCGCCTTCGCCCTCGTGCTGCGAAGCTTCAACGTCCCCCCCACCGACCAGCGACGGGTGCTCTCCTTCGGGGTGCTCGGCGCCCTCGGCATGCGAGGCGCCTTCATCGCCGCGGGCGCGGCGTTCGTCGAGCACGTCAGCTGGGCGTTCTACCCCTTCGGGGCGATCGTGCTCCTCGCCGGGCTGCGCCTCGGCCGCGGCGGCAGCGAGCTCGACATCGAGCACGGACGGCTCATCACCACGATCCGACATCTCGTACCCGTCGATCCGACCGCCGACAACGGGCGCTTCGTCACCAACCACGACGGCCGATGGGCAGCAACCCCGCTCCTGCTCGCGCTCATCGCCGTCGAAGCCACCGACCTCGTCTTCGCCGCCGACT
>JAJZJY010000501.1 GCA_021809885.1 Actinomycetes bacterium | reverse complement strand
GGCTTCGACCCGACCACCCAGCTACGTCCCACCAACGGACTGTGGCTCTCCTCCTCCACCACCGCGCCGTTCCTCCCCGGCGGCGCCGGCACCATCACCGCCACCACCCACCTCGACGGCCGGACCCTCACCCTGCGCTCCACCCCTAGCGACGGACCCCTCCTCGAGGTCACCGTCCGCCACGGCCCCCGTCACACCGTCGCCGTCATCGCCATGGGCACCAACCCCACCACCGCCGAGGCCATCCTCACCAGCGACCAGCCCAGCTAGCCAGACACGCCGAACAACCACGCCGAACATCGACCCGCCGCGGTCACCACAGGAGCGCCTATCGACGGCTATATCCCTTAGCCGAGCTCACCATCTCCACGCAGAACACGCCATCCAGATCGGCATCCCCGGGCTCGCCACGAACGGGCCGCGCCGGAAGCGCAGAACGGCACCTCTGGAGCGCCACTGCGAGCGGCGGCGGCTGCTTCGGAGGCACGCCCTGTTCGCGGACCCCCACCGGGCTGAGTTTTCGGCTGCGGCGCGGGGTGCCGGTTCGGGCACGATGGGGGGATGGCTGGCTCGCAGCGACCGCCGGGTCTGGAGGCGTGGCCCGGTCTGGAACCGCGGGAGCGGTTGCGTGGCGGTACCCGCAGCGAGGTGGTGCTGGCGTCGCGCAACGGGGAGCTGTTCGTCGTGCGCCGCTCGCAGCGGGAGCCAGCGGCCCTGGCGTGGGAGCTCGAGCTTCTGGACGGGCTGGCCGACGCCGGGTTTGTGGTTCCCCGGCCCGTCCCCGCTTCGGACGGCCAACTGAGTGTCGAGGGCACGTGGGTCGCCGCCTTCCGGCCCGGGCGGCATCCGACGGCTCCCGACGAGTGGGCTCGGGTCGTCCGCTTGTTGGCCGAGCTGCACCGCTTCAGCATCGGCTACCCCCAGCGGCCGGGGTTCGCCTCCTCCGCGGACCTGCTGGAGCGATCTGCAGGCGGTGACGTCAACCTCGACAGGATGCCTCGAGCGGGGGTTGCCGCCGTCCGCTCCGCATGGGCGGCAGTGCAGACAGGGGCGGTCTCGGTGGTCCACGCCGACCCGGGCCCGTCCAACATCCTCGTCGGCGAGGACGGCTCGGTGGCGCTGATCGACTGGGACGAGTCACGGGTCGATGTCGGCTGGTTCGATCTGGCGGCGGTCCCCCGAGACGTTCCCCTGCCCGCCGACACGCCACTCAGCCGGGACGCCATCGTCACCGCCGGCGTCGCCTGGGAGGCAGCCACCAGCTGGGTCGCCGAGCCCGACTACGCCCGGCGAAGACTCTCCCAGCTCCGCAGCCGCCAAGCCTGACCGGCTCCCCGCCTCCACGCGGCTGGTTGCCCGACGCTAGGGCCGCGTCCCGCCCTCCGGGGAGCGGGTCGGACGGCAGCGCTGGCAAGTGCGGTGGATCGCTGTCGGCCGGCCTGCCGTGCCCGGGTGCCTGAGGATGTCCTCGGTCAACCGTGCCTGGCCGGAACATCCACGATCCGGGGGGACCGCGATGACGTCCAGATGCGCACGTCGCCGTCGAGTCTGTACCCCGCCAGGTGCTGGTCGTCCGAGACACCCGGGTCGTGCAACCCGTCCTGCGGCCTGGTCGATCCGGCGGTGGGCGCCTCGTTCTTCGTCGGCCGTGCAACCTTGCGCTGTGTTCCCGTCGGTTCGCTTGCGCGCGCACGCCACCGTGCGCACGCGGCGCCGCCGGCCAGGGACGGCCCCGGCGGGCAGGTCCGCCTCCTACGCTGAGTTCCCGGTGCGCAGCGAAGCGAGGATGCCCGAAGCTTTCCGGGTCGCCGGTCTGGCCGCGACCCGGGTCGGCCCGGAGCATCTGGACGGGCTGGTGGGCTTGGACAGCGATCCGCAGGTCATGGCGTCGCTCGGCGGCCCGAGGCCCCGGGAGGTGACCGAGGCTCACCTCGGCTACGACATGGAGCAGTGGGAGCGGGAGGGTTTTGGCATGTACGCGCTGGTCGCCGAGGGCGGGGACGTGATCGGCCGGGCCGGGTTTCGCTCCACGGTCCTGGCTGGCGTCGAGGAAGTGGAGGTCGGCTACAGCCTCCTCACGGGCTGGTGGGGCAGAGGGATCGCCACGGCGGCGGTCGACCAGATCATCGGCCTTGCCGGCCTGACCGAGTTGGCTCTGTCGATCGCGGCGACGGTGGGGCCGGCCAACCGGGCGTCGCTGCGGGTGTTGGAGAAGGCCGGCTTCGTCTACGAGCGCCAGCTGGTGCGCGCCGGTGAGACCATGGGCCTGTATCGGCGTGTCCTGCCGCCCGGGCCGTGGGGAGAAGGTCCCGGGGTCGTCACCGCCGACGGCTGCCCAGTCGAGGTGTATGCCGCGCTGCCCGCCGACGGGCGCGCCAAGCTCGTAGACGACCGGATCCGGGCGGGCTCGAGTGTGCTCGATCTGGGGTGCGGGACCGGGCGGATCGCCGAGCCGCTCGCCGCCCTCGGTCACCGGGTGGTCGGGGTCGACAACTCCCCTGAGATGCTCGTCCACCTGCGCGCCGCCCAACCGGTGAAAGCAGACATCGCCACCCTCGACCTGGGCGACCGCTTCGACGCCGTGATTCTGGCCAGCAACCTGGTCAACCATCCCGACCCAGCCACCCGCCAGGCTCTCCTCGACGTGGCCGCCGCCCACTTCACCCCGTCCGGAGTGCTGCTGGTCGAGCGGCAGCCGCCGTCATGGTTCGAGCAGTGCCACGCCGGCCACACCAACACCGCAACGATCGGCGAGGTCACCACCATCCTCAACGTGCACGCCCGCCTCGGCGACCTCGTCTCGGCCACCGTCACCTACGGGCTGCGCGGGCGGCGCTGGTCCCAGCACTTCACCACCCGCTGGCTCACCGACGACGACCTGCGCCGCGCCCTCGCCGACGCCGGCCTCGACCTCCAAGGCCTGTTCGGACCCGACGGAACGTGGGCCGCCGCCATGCACGCACGGCCCCGCTGACCATCGAGGCGCAGTACGACACGCCCGAACGACACCGGCGCGGACCAACACGGCGGCCTCCGCCCAGCGGGCGAGGAGGCCGAGGTCGTCTATCGTCGCCTGCGTGTCTCCGCCGGGCACGTCGGTCGGGGCGGCGAGCTCGGCGAGGACGTACAGGCGTTGGCGGAGGCGGACCTGCGAGTCGCTGCCGGTCCGCTCCTTCCAGCGGGCCGCGAACGCGCTGACGGTGGCCGCCTCGCCGGTCACTCCTGGCAGCGCCCGACCGGGATCGGCGATGGCGTCGGCCAGCGCGATGGCAGCCGGCGGGGCCATGCGGGCGAGGAACAGGTTCCACGGCGGTGTCTGCATTGCTGCGCCCACCACTTCGTCGTCTCGAACCGTGGCCCACAGCGCGTCGGGTCCGTCGATCCTTTCCCCGTCAGCCACGCGGCGGGCGACCACAGCCAAGGCGCTGGCGCTGAAGCGTTCCTGTGCGAGATACGCCCCAGCGGCCGCAAGCAGCGGGGCCGGTCCCGGATGGAAGATGACGTCCATCATCAAGTGTCGTCTATCGGCGCCGCCGAGACGAGTCCTCTTTCCAGCAGCCGACCGGACCTACCCTCCCCGGTGTCCCTAAAAGTGCGCACCCCGGCTCGAGCCGGTTGACGGCGCCAGACCCGCTAGTTCAGAGCCTTGAACCCCACACAGATCCGCCACCCCAAACGACGCGAACCCGGGCCGGCCCAGCCGAGCAAAACGGCACATCACGACGTTGTCCACCGCTCGTGCCGGACTGTCTTGTACGAGGTCGGTGTGCTTCGCCCCTGAGCGTCAGGTGGAGCGCAGGGCAGCGAGCCACGGGTGTCCTGGGTGGACGGCCTCCAAGGCACCAGTCAGCCAGCGCCGCTGTGCCCGATCGAGACGCGGAACCACAGCGGCGAGATCGGCGTCGTCCTTCGGGCGGGCGTGCTCCGCCTTGAACAGCAAGCCGATCTCCGGCGCCTGGTAGGGGATGCCGTCGTCGTTCGCCCGGACCACGGCGCCGTAGGAGAGCTGGATCGACGGAACCCGCCGGCAGACCCACATGTCCCCGTCGTGTGGCTCCCGGAAGACATCGACGCGGTAGGCGCGTAGGCGGGTCGAAGCCCCAGGTCCGGTGGCTCTCGGCGAAATCAGCACCGCCCGGCGCTTCGAAGTCCAACTCGGCGAGAGCGTCGCGGATCGCAGGGAACCCGGCGGCGGGGACCGCCACCTCCAGATCCTCGTGCGATCGGCTCTGGTAGCCGAGGAACAGGTCGAGGGACCAGCCGCCGGCGACAGCCCACGGGACGTCCACGGCTCGTAGCCTCGCCATGATCTCTTCGGGTGTCCACGGCGCCTAAGCCGGGAGGTCCCGGCGCATCACGACCCGGGCCCAACGGTCCAGGCCCCG
>JAJZJY010000500.1 GCA_021809885.1 Actinomycetes bacterium | reverse complement strand
CCTCGAAGCGCAACGAGCGGCTCGTCGGGGGGACTGGGCGGCTTGGGTGAGGTCGATCTGGGAACACTGAGGGTCGGCCCACTCAGTGGTGGAACCGGGGATCTCTTCGGCGCTCACGATGTGCGACCCGATCTCGTAGAGCTGTCCGGGGGCAACGTCCTCGAGGGAGCACGCGGCGTCCGCCTCAGACCACCGTTGTCGGGTCCGCTGTGGCGGCCATGGAGTGGGCGGACGTCTCGCAGTGTCCCTGGGCGAGGGCGACCACCGCCGCGGCGAGGAGCACTCCGACCGACAGGGCGAGCCCGACGATCAGGCCCGCTGGCCGGTCGGAGAGCACACCGGCGAGCACGGGGCCAAGGCACTGGCCGACAGCGAAGGCGACCGTCAGCCCGGCGATCGCCGGGGTCCAGTGGTGCGGCTGGAGCGACCGGCGGGCGACTGCGGTGACCGCGGTGACAACCGACAGGAACGACCCCCCGAACAGCAGCGCCGATCCCATCGCGGCCTCCGGTGATCGGGACACGAGCGGCAGCAGCGCCCCGGCGCCGAGCACGGCCAGCACCATGGCTGGCCCGCGCCCCGCACGCAGCCTGGCGATCGGCCGCGCCCAGGCGAAGGCACCGGTGATCGAGGCCGCGCCGAGCACCACCCAGAAGGCGGTGATCCCCGAAGGACCCGTGCCGTGGTCTTTCAGGAATGCGACGATGAAGGTCATGTAGGCGATGTAGCCAGCCCCGAACAGGGCGTAGGAGACGAGGAGCGCTCCGAGGCGCCGGGCCGGCCAGCGCCTGTCGGCGACAGGCGGTACCGGTGGCTCCGCGCTGGCCAGGGCGACAGGGGTCGCGACGGCAAAGGCCGCAGCGCCGAGCACCGCGAGCAGGACCCATCCCCATCGCCAGCCGTCTGCGAGGCTCGTGACGGCAAGAAGGTACGGGATCGCAAGACCCGACGCGACGATCGCCGCGCCGCCCCCGGCGAAGTAGATGCCGAGCAGCGTGGCTGCCCGATGCGGGGAGGCCGCCGGAGCGGCCGCAGCGGCGAGCCCGGCACCGGCGATGAAGGCGAGCGCGCCGGAGGCCCCGGCGACGGCACGCAAGGCGACCAGTGCCACCAGGTTGGCGGTCCCGCCCGTGGCGAGAAGCGCCAGCACGGTGACCCCGAGGCCCGCAACGAAGACCCGGCGTGTCCCGTAACGACGCGCGAGCACCGCTGCCAGGAGCGCCCCGGCAAGGTACCCGAGGGCGTTCGCGGTGTTCATCGCACCCGCGGTGGCGAAGGACCAGTGCAGATCGGCGCGCATCGAGGGAAGCAACAAGGCATAGGCGAAGCGGGCCAGGCCGATCGCGACCGCGGGCCCGAGCGCCAAGCCGACAGCGGTCGCGAAGCCAGGAGGAAGCCTCGCACCCCTGCGCGGCGACGACCGCCGAAGCGTTGGGCTGGGTGCGCTCATGCTCGCTGCCCCCGGTAGGCGTCGATGATCATCGCGGCCAGACGCCGGGCGTCCGTCGCTGCAGAGAGGTCGCCATCGACAGTCACTCGGGCGTTCGCGCCGTCGACGAGGAGCATCAGGTCTGAACCGAGACGCGTCGGATCGGAGAACCCGGCTTCGCTGGCGAGCCCAGCCAGGTACTCGCGCATCCAGCGCTTGTGGCGACGAGCCACCTCCCGAGCCGGGTGGCCCGGGCCGGCAACCTCAACGGCGGCGTTCACGAACGCGCATCCCCGTTCCCCCTCCCCGCTCGCGTGCCAGACCGCCAGCCAGTCGAAGACTGCGAGGAGCCGCTCACCTGGACTGTCCGCGTGTGCCCGCACCCACGCGTCGAGCGTCGCCACCCGCTCGCCGTGGCGCCGCTCGAGCACCGCGGCAACGAGCTCGTCCTTGGAGCCGAAGTGCGCGTAGAGCGTCGGCTTGGACACCCCAGCGCGGGCCACGACCTTGTCCACCCCCGTCGCAGCGAGGCCCTCCGCGTAGAACAACTCGGTCGCGGTGTCGAGCAGCCGTGCGTGGGTGGCATCGGAGGACCTCACCCGCCTATACTTACAGGTCAGTCAACCTACCTCAAGTCATGAAGATCGCATCGCACAGCCGCTGGGTGGTACCCCAGACATGGCCGCCGCTGAGACTCGGAAGGTGCTCGCAGGACTCGCATCCGGCCGACCTGGCCGGTACATTGCTGCTGGCCACACTGGGCGCTCAACACCAGCCGCTCCCTGTCGGGTTCAGCGTCCTGTAGCACCGAAACCCGAGCCGACTGCGGACTGTCGGAGGCGACCCAGTGTGGCGGCACCTCACGACGCGCACAATAGTCGGCGCTCCGAGGCCTGCCAACTGCCAACTCTGGGACAGCGTGGACGCCGCTTTAGAACCTTCGCGTGATGGCTCCAGTGCTGTCGAGGATCGCCAGCCATGGTCCAGGGCCGGCCCCCCGCACGAAGCCCTCCATGCGTTCCCAAGATCCTGCGAGGAGCTGAACTGTGCGCCATATCGATTGCTCACCCCTGGCGGCAAGACGAAAGGCACGGATACCGTGCTCTTGAAAGGCTTCTCACTCGGCCTTTGTTCGCGAGGCGGTCTCGCGTGACGACGACCAGCCCTCGTTGCGCAATTACGGGCATCCAGTCGGGGTCCTCGGTCTGCCGAGGCACCTCTGGGAGATCCGGATGGCCGGGATGGACAACGGGCGCTTGGGCGGCAGCGAGGATAGTCGCGACTAGGTAGTCGGTTTCGTCAATGAAGAACTTCGGATGGGCCCCAGCGACATCCGGTGGCAGTGCTATGCCGCCTTCACCGAAGCCCTGTTGGTTTCATGCCGTATTGCCGCCTCGACGTCCGCCTCTTCTACCTCATAGCCGCGAGCCAGAAGTTCGATCGAGTCGCCAGCCCGGAAGGCCTCAGCAAGTCTGTCTGTCCTAATGCCCCGAACAGTCGGTCGACCGAAGGCAAAACCTGGATCAATGCGAACGGGGGAACCTGGACCGTCAGGCATGATCCGCCGCGCGATACTCCCTTCCCATTCCACGCTCTCGAAGAACTGCTCCGCTAGAGGCGCAAGTACCAGCTGCCCATCACCGAGTTGCATGACGATCTGCAGAGGCTTAGGAATCTGTTCCTCCCCTTGAATGCGCCAGATCAACTCACGCCCGTAGACCAGCGGCTCGGCTTGGGCTAGTGGGTAGCGTCCCCCCACCTCCTCTCTGAGGCGCTCGATCATTGGCCGAAGGTGGATAACCGAGATGCCCTTCCGGCGATACCTGGCCACCAGGTCAACTTCGACGAACTCACCCCAGGTGGCTAACTCATCGCCCGTAGAGTCTGAGCGCAACAATGGCGGAAAATACGTTCCACGACGGGTATAGCCCTCGAGCCACCGTCTCGCGGTGCCGCTGTTCAGGCCGGCGACGGTGTCAATCTGGGCATAGGTGTAGAGACGCCGGTCGAG
The DNA here is from genome assembly GCA_021809885.1 of Actinomycetes bacterium. GTDB lineage: Bacteria > Actinomycetota > Acidimicrobiia > Acidimicrobiales > Palsa-688 > JAKAQB01. The sequence goes on along the minus strand of JAJZJY010000500.1, from coordinate 947 downwards.
AAGAGCCACTGTGTCAGCCATCCTCACCATCCTTGCCGATCAGAGCACCCGGAGCGAGGGTTCGAACATACGTTCGTCAGCATACAGTCTGGCGGTGACGATCGAAGCTCGTCTCGACAGGGCGGCGCCTTGACCCCAACCGGGCCGCACGGGACGCAGAGTGACGGCCGTGACCGGGATCTCGGAGGGCGGACGGGCACACGGATCCGGCGATCTGCCTCCGCCCAGCCGCCGGCGTCCCTGAGCGCGCCCGCGACGTACTCCTCAGTCGCGCAGCCCATGGTAGACATCGCCGAGCGGACCTGTCGTAGCTTGCTCACCGAGGACAGAGCGGGCGTCCCGCCAGGCTCGCTCGAGTTGGGCGTAGCCACCCATGGCAAACGCGGCTCGAAGGCGGTCAGCCAGGAGCTCCTCGTCGGTCGGGACAGCCAGCAGGCCACGCCCGGCGGCCCAGTCGGCCTGCTTCGGCCATCCTTCGTCCATGCAGGCGGCCGCCATCTGATGGGCGACCTCGACGATGGCGGCCTCCATCGTGGCCACGATGAGCTCGTCCCACGCCCACCCGTAGCTGCCGGCCGGGACACCAGCGAACGGAGCACCGCGCACAAGGCCCAGAGCGAGCCGCCACAGCCCGATGACGTCTGCCCGGTCACCCCGGCGGGCGGCCTCGCCCAGAGCCTGGAAGCGGAACCAGTCGGAGCTGACCGTGCTGGCCAGCTGATAGCCGCCCACCTTGCCGGCGTCGGGCAGGTGCTCGTCGCCGAGCGCCCGGCGGAGCCGGGAGAGGTGCTGGCACACCGTGTCGAGCGAGATGTCCCGCTTCCCGTCGGCTAGTGGCCACAAGGCTGCGTGGACCTCCTCCGCGGTGTAGGGCCGCTGCTGGTGACATGCGAGGTATGCGGCCAGCTCGACCACGATCCGCCGTTCCGGGTCGGAAACCCATCCGA
>JAJZJY010000499.1 GCA_021809885.1 Actinomycetes bacterium | reverse complement strand
GAAGATGCCCGGGACGCTCGTTTCGAGGTGCTCGTCGACTACCACTCCATCCTCGACCGCCAAGCCGGCGGCATGGGCCAGCTCCACCCTCGGTGCCACCCCGACGCCGACGACGACCGCGCTGGCAGGCAGCTCGGTGCCGTCGGAGAGCCGGACGGCCTCGACGGTCTTCGACCCGACGATGGCCTCGACGCCGACGCCGAAGTGCAGGTCGACGCCGTGGCTGGCATGCAGGTCGCGGTAGATGGCGCCGACCTCGGCTCCGAGGACCCGCTCCAGGGGGACGGCGGCCAGCTCGACCATCGCCACCGCCGCGCCGAGCTGGCGGGCAGAGGCAGCTACCTCCGCGCCGATCCAGCCGGCGCCGATCACCACCACCTGTGCGGTGAGGCCGATCGCCTGGCGTAGCGTGTCAGCGTCGTCGGCGCTTCGCAGGTAGAGCACGCCGGGGAGCTCGGCTCCTGGAACCGGGAGACGCCGGGGGGTGGCGCCGGTGGCGAGCAGCAGCCGGTCATAGGCGATCTGCTCCCCCGACGAGAGCGTCACTGATGCAGCGGCCGGGTCGATGGCGGTGACCAGGCTCGAGGAACGCAGCTCGATGTCCTGCTCATCGTAGAAGTCGGCGGGGTGCACGGCGGCGGCGTCGAAGTCCTTCTCGCCTCGCAGGTACTCCTTTGACAGCGGTGGGCGTTCGTAGGGGCGCCGGGCCTCGTCGCCGATCAGGACGACCCGGCCGTCGAAGCCTTCTGATCGCAGGGTCTCGGCTGCCTTGGCACCGGCGAGGCTCGCCCCGACGATCACAAAGGTCTGAGTGGCTTGTGGCATGGCTCCTCCCTCAGGCGAATTCTCGTTGATCCTCACCGGCGCGTGACACCCCCCGCCGGTCCGCTCGGGTCCTCTGGTCGATGGTGGCAGGGTCCGCTGTGTTCGCTGCGGCCGCCGCTCTCATGTCGACGCCGGCGCGCGACAAGATGACCCGGGCGACCGAACGAGCCTGGGGAGCCAGATCGGCCAGGGGGCGGTTGCGGTGGTGACGCTGGCCGAGGTCCACCTCGGCCATGGCACCGATCCCGATACGACGGGAGACGTCGATCAGCAGGGCGACGTCGACGCCGTAATCACCGGGCAGCGCAAGGTCACCGATCACCGATCGGCGGGCGGCGATTTCCCCGGCGAGTGGCTGTGCGAAGCAGCCCAGCTCGGGGTGCAACAGCGCCAGGAGCGGCTTGGCGGCAAGCTCGGTCACCCGGCCGCCTCCTCCGTGCACGCCCGCGAGCGGGCGCTGGTAGGTGGCCTTCACGAAGCCGATGCTGCGGTCAGCGAGCAGGGGCCCGAGCAGGCCGACGACGAAGTGCGACGAGAAGCGCTCCACGTCGGCGTCCAAGAAGACCACGATCTCCCCTCGGCTCTCGGCCAGCGCGGTCGCCATCGCCGCTCCCTTTCCCGGCTGCGATCCCGATGGCGTTGCCACCGGGAGCACCCTGGCGCCGCTGGCGGCAGCCGCGGCAGCCGTTGTGTCGGTGGAGCGGTCGTCTATGACGACGATCTCGTCGACCAGGGGGGTCTTCTCCGCAAGATCTGCCCTGATGGCCGCGACGATGGGGCCGATGGTGGCCGCTTCGTCGCGGGCCGGCAGACAGACCGACACCGTGGCGGCCTTCTTCGCCGACGTGAGCGCCTCCGCGGAGAACTCATGGTGGCAGAAGCGTCGCAGAGTCGAGAGGGCGGCAGGGGTCATGGCCGACAACCGACGAGGGAGAAGAACTCGGCACGGGTCCGCTCGTCATCACGGACGATCCCAACGAGCGCCGAGGTGAGGGTCACCGAGCCTGCGGCGCGTATCCCGCGAAGCGACATGCACGCGTGCTCGCCTTCGAGGACCACCCCGACGCCTTTGGGATGCAAGGCTCCTTCGAGCCAGTGGGCGACCTGGGTGGTGAGGCGCTCTTGCACCTGGAGCCGACGGGAGAAGTGGGTGACGACCCTGGCGAGCTTGGACAGCCCGAGGAGACGCTCTCCGGGCAGATAGCCGACATGCGCGACTCCGGTGAAGGGCAGCAGGTGGTGCTCGCACAGCGAGGAGAAGGGGATCGACCTCGCCAGCACCAGCTCGTCGTAGCCCTCGTCGTTCGGAAAGGTGGTGGCCTCGAACGGCTCCGGCGTGAGCAGCTCGGCGTAGGCACGCGCGACGCGGCCAGGGGTGTCAGCGAGACCCTCACCTTCGCGGTCGACGCCGAGGGCGTCGAGCAGATCGGAGACGGCGCGGGCTGCTGCGGTGAGATCGATCTCGGTGTGGGGCACCTCGCCGGGCGTTGCCGCGTCGACGGTGCTTCGCGGCGGCAGGGCATTTGCCAACCGGGCACGGGCGCCGCGGCTCGCCGCCCCAGCGCGCTCGTTGGCCAGCTGCAGGCCATGGCGCGGACCTGCCTGGCCGACGGTGCTCGCCGACGCCGCGGCCTCGTGACTCGCACTGAGCTGGGCCTCGGGCGACGCCGGGTGCTGAGCACCGAATCGGCGCGGTGGTTGGTGGTATGTGGATGATTCGTCTGCGCCGTAAAAAGATGTCACGGTGCGTACAGTCCTTCCCCTCTTGTCGGTCGTGGTCGTGACGCTCGAGCTTCGACGCCGTAGATGCGATGCGTGCAGGGCGGAGCCCACCAGGCCATCTCCGGCTCCCAGGGACTGACAGCCGGCCCCGACCGGAACGACCGCGTCGAGCCGCGGCTGACCGGTCGGGCTGGCGTTGTGTGGTTCTTCAGCTGCGGTGCGTGCCCACGAGGCGCCTTGGGGCGTACTTGGCTGCCAAGCGCGCAAGGGCGAAGGCGGCGATCATGAGACCTAAGTCGCGGAGCGCGATGTCCCAGAAGACCTGGGTGTGGCCGCCGATGGCGATCGACTTGATGATCTCGTTGGTGATGATCCCACCGAGCCATCCGGCCACGACGTAGGGGGCGAGGCGCGGAAGGACCAGGACGCCGAGACCGGCCACGATCTCGATGACGCCGACGCCGTACATGAAGCTCTGGGGGGTCACGCTCAGGAAGTGCGGGAAGCCGATCCACAGGTACTTCGGCCAGAAGGTCATCCAGTTGAAGAACTTGTCGACCCCGAAGAGGATCGGCGCCACCACGAAGGTGGTGCGCAGCACCAGGTAGGCCTGGTAGGCGGGATCGGAGAGCTTCTCGGAGGGCACCTGCAGAAGCCTCAGGGTGTGCGAGCCTTCGTGGTGATGGGTTGCTGTGATGGCCATCGACGTCTCCTCTCTCTAACAACTACTGAGATCGATGTTAGAGCGGAATGGAGTGTTTAGTCAACGCTGATCTGTTTTAGAATGGTGCCCGTGGAGTCCGAAACCGACGCACTGTCCGCGCTGGCGGCGCTGAGCGAGCCGATGCGCCGGCGTGTCTACGAGCACGTCGCTGCCTCGCCGGGTGGTGAGGTGAGCCGCGACGGTGTCGCAGCCGCCCTCGGCGTGGCCCGCTCGGTCGCCGCGTTCCACCTCGACAAGCTGGTGGACGCCGGCCTGCTCGAAGTTCGCTCCCGCCGTCCTCCCGGGCGCGGCGGTCCGGGGGCGGGTCGACCGGCCAAGTGGTACCGGCGAGCACCCGGAGAGATCACCGTCAGCGTGCCCGAGCGCAGCTACGACCTCGCTGCCGAGCTTCTCGCCCGGGCGGTCGAGCAAGCAGGCGACGGTGCTGGCGTTGCGGGCGTGCTCGCCGACGTCGCCCGGGCGCACGGCCACGACGTCGCCATCGAGCTCCGCTCGCCCAACGAGGTCCTAGCCTCCGCCACCGCACCACTGCTCGAGCGTCTGGTCGACTTGCTCGCCCGCCACGGCTACGAGCCCAGGCCGGCCGGGGGTGTGATCACCATGGTCAACTGCCCGTTCCACGCCTTGGCTGAAGAGCACCGCCAGCTCGTGTGCCATATGAACCACGAGCTGCTCTCCGGTGTCGTCGAGGCGGTAGGGCTCCCTCCTGAAGCCGCCCGCCTCGATCCCGAGCCCGGACGCTGTTGCGTCACCATCGTCGCTTGACGCCACCGTGGCCGCCGACACCTCGGTCGGGATTGGTCGAGGCGGGATGCCGCGGTCAGCGCAGCGGGTTCTCCCTTCCGCGCTCCTCGGGCGGCCGGGGCCCGAAGATGCGTCGCTCGGACTCGTCGATCGCCACATCGTTGATGCTCGCCTCACGTCGGGACATCAGCCCGTGCTCGTCGAACTCCCACAGCTCGTTGCCATAGCTGCGCCACCACTGCCCGCTCGTGTCGTGGCTCTCGTACTGGAAGCGCACCGCGATCCGGTTGCCCTCGAAGGCCCACAGGTCCTTTCGCAGCGCGTAGTCGAGCTCGTGCTCCCACTTTTGCCGTAGGAACTCGACGATCTCTGCCCGG
>JAJZJY010000498.1 GCA_021809885.1 Actinomycetes bacterium | reverse complement strand
CCACTACCGGAGGTCTGAGCCTGGTGCAGCGACCGGGCCGGTCCCATGATCGCGTTGAGGCTGGAGAGCAGCAGCGCCAGGACGAGTACCACGTCGACGACGTCCTGGAGGGCGCGGACGTGGATGACGTGGATAGCGAACCCTCCGAAGAGGGAACCCGGGTCGGCGGCCGTGCTCGCGATGGCCGAGAAGCCGAGAACGCCGAAGAACACGACGGGGATCACCGTGTAGATGAAGATGCCGTAGCCGCCCTCGAGCGCCATCGCGATCGGTGCGTCGCGATGTGGCCGGCGACACTCACCCAGGTAGCAGGCCGCTGCCTCCATGGCGATCACGTTCCATGTGAGGAGGGCGGCGTACTCGATCAGCAGCGTCCAGGTATGGCCCGAGAAGAAGGCGTGATGGCCCGGGGTGGTCAGGGGCCAGATGTTGGACACATGGAAGGCCGCCGGGTGGAAGATGGGGAGGATCGCGAGCAGCGTGAGCGGCAGCATGGAGGAGAGGCCGAGGACCGTGGCGAATGCGGTTCCCAGCCGGATCCCGAAATAAGATGGCACGAATAGCACGATGCAGAGGACCGTGCCGATGATCAAGCTGAACACAGGGATCGGCACCGCCCCGGCCATGAACTTGATCGTATGGCTTATGTTGATGTTGAACAGCGAGGCGAGGATGCCGCCGATCAAGATGTTGTTGACGGCCATGACGGGCCACCAGCCGAGCCAGTACATCCACGATGTCACCCCGTTTATGATGGGTGAGCTGCGCGGGAAGCGGTCCTTGAACGCAAAGTATGCGTAGGCGGGACAGCCGCCGGTGCGGTCGGGGAGCATGGTGGCCATCTCGGCCACGAAGAGGCAGAGCAGCGCACCGGTCACCGTGACGACGAAGAACTCCGGGATGGCAGCCGAGCCCGCACCTGCGAGGACGGGGCCGGTGACACCGGTCACGAGGATCGTGCCCGCCAGACCGACGACAAACGCACCCCACCAGTTGGTGCCCTTGGTGAGCCCACCTCCCTGGTATTCGCCGACGTGGACGTCACTCGTAGTCGTCTGTACCTGTTCTCGAGCCACTGCGGTGCTGTCCTCTCTGGGCTGGACCAAGCGCCTAGTAGGCAGGCGTCAGGTGCGGGTGGGCAGGCAATGTGCGCTACGGCCGGGGCTGGGCGCCTCGACCACATGGGTTTGCAGCCCCGCCGGTGGGCAACGCTCTGCTTGGGCGACACTGACCGGCCGAGCGGGTGGGGGAGATGGGACCACCGATGCGGCGAAGTTGTGCGATCCCACCCGACCCCCCCCAAGGGTTCACCCACTGTCCACCCACAAAGGGCTGTCCGGTGGCCGGCCCCCATGATATTTGGTCTGATCTTAGCGGACGGCTCAGCCATGTCAAGGGCGCCGCCGGAGGGTCAGGCGAGGAAACCCCTCAGGAGCGCTGCTGTCGCCTCGAGGTGTGCCTCCATCGCCCTGGCGGCCGCCGCCGGCTCCCCGGCGAGGATGGCAGCGGCGACGTCCTTGTGCTGGGTGTTGGAATGGATGACCGGGCGCTGCCTGGTGGGCAGGGCGTCGAGTAGGTCGTTGGTGCGCATCCGCACGTCGGAGACTGCCCGCGTGAGCATGGGCGAGCCGCTCAGCTCGGCGATGAGCAGGTGGAGCTGGGAGTCGGCGTGGCGGTACTCGTCGAACGGTGCCGCCTCGGCGTCGCGTACGGCGTCGGCGAGCAGGTGCCTTTCGCTCTGCTGGAGGACCCGGCCGGCTGCGAGGGTGGCAGCCCCCACCTCGACGACGCGGCGGAACGCGAGGATGTCCTCGAGGCGTCCCACGTCAGAGCGTCGGAGCCTGGCGCGCCCGGGCTGGCCAGGGTTGTACGTGACGAAGGTGCCGCCGGCCCGGCCTCGGCGGGCTTCGACGTACCCCGCTTCGGCCAGGGCGCGGATCGCCTCTCGCAGCGTCACGCGGCTGACGTTCAGCTGGAGGGCGAGATCTCGCTCGGGAGGTAGGCGCTGGCCGGCGGGCACGGCGCCGGACTTGATGGCGTGGAGCACCTGCTCGACCGTCTTCTCGAAGGCGCCACCCGCCTGGACCGGGCGGAACGGGCTTGCCGGCTCCTCCGCAACCTCTGCCGGGCGGGTCTTCGCCATGGGCTGACCTTATGATATGAAGAGCCGTGCTGGGAGTTGTCAACTGTGGGTGGACACTGTTTCCTAACTCCACTACAGTCCCGGCGGCGACGGCAAGGGTGGGAGGCACATGCTGAACGGCAACGGGAAGCTCAACGGCTATCGGGGCAGGAAGCCGGCTCGATACTCCGCCTTCGACCTGGTTCGCCACGGCATCCGCCACGGTGAGTGGCCCCGGGTGTGGCGGGAGCACGACCTGTCGCCGGCCTACGACGTGGTCATCGTCGGCGCCGGCGTCCACGGCCTGGCGACGGCGTACTACCTGGCCGTCAACCACAGCGTCGGCCGCATCGCCGTCGTCGACCGCGGGTACGTGGGCGGCGGCAACTCGGGGCGCAACACCGCCATCGTCCGGTCCAACTACCTGACCCCCGAAGGTGTGCGCTTCTACGACCGGTCGGTCGACCTGTACGAGCACCTCTCCGCCGACCTGAACTTCAACGTGATGTTCTCCCAGCGGGGTCACCTGACCCTGGCCCATTCCGACGCGTCCCTCCGGACGATGGCGTGGCGCGCCGAGGTCAACAAGCTGGAGGGGATCGACTCCTCGGTGATCGGCCCGGAGGAGATCAAGCAGCTCGTCCCCTACCTCGACACCTCCGGCCACACCCACTACCCGGTCCTCGGCGCCCTGTACCACCCGCCGGGGGGCACCATCCGCCACGACGCCGTCAACTGGGGCTACGCCCGGGGTGCCGACGCGCGCGGCGTCGAGATCCACCAGAACACCGAGGTGCTCGGCATCGACGTCGACGGCGGCAAGGTGACCGGCGTACGGACCAACCGGGGCCGCATCTCCACGCCGGTGGTCGTCAACTGCACGGCCGGCCACGCCACGCTGCTGTCCGACATGGTGGGCGTGAAGATGCCGGTGATAACCCACCCGCTGCAGGCGGCGGTCACCGAGCCGGTGAAGATATTCCTCGACGCCGTCGTCGTCTCCGGGACGCTGCACGTGTACGTGAGCCAGACCGACCGGGGAGAGCTCGTCTTCGGTGCGAGCACCGACCCGTACGCTTCGTACTCGATGCGGGGCTCCCTCGAGTTCACCGAGGAGCTCGCCGGCCACGTCCTCGAGCTGATGCCGTCGATCGGCAAGATGCGCCTCTTGCGCCAGTGGTCGGGCCTGTGCGACATGACGCCCGACTTCTCGCCGATCATGGGCGCCACGCCGGTCGAGGGGTTCCTCGTCGACGTGGGCTGGGGCACGTACGGCTTCAAGGCCGGCCCGGTCGCCGGCGAGACCATGGCCGAGCTGATAGCAACTGGGAAGACCCCCGAGCTGATAGCGCCGTTCGAACTGGCCCGCTTCGCCGAAGGGCGGCTGGTCGGGGAGAAGGGCGCGGCATCCGTCGGTCACTGACAGGAGCACGAACATGATCCGGATCCCGTGCCCGTTCTGCGGGCCGAGGAACTCCAACGAGTTCGCATACAAGGGGGAGAGCAGGCGCCGCCCCGACCCGGCGACGGCGACGGCCGAGGAGTGGCGCGCCTACCTCTACGGCCATGACAACCCCGAGGGCTGGGTCCGGGAGGGCTGGTACCACCGGGCCGGCTGCCGGCGGTACCTGAAGGTCGAGCGCCACACGCTGACCAACGAGGTCCGCAGCGCCGAGCCGGCGGTCGGGGCATGACGGCGACGATGAGGTCGGGCGTCGCCACCCGCCGGCTGCCGCCGCAGGAGGGGGAGGTGATTGACCGGGGGGCGGCCCTGACGTTCAGCTGGGCCGGGCACAGCCACCGGGCGTACCGGGGCGACACGATCGTCTCGGCCCTGCTCGCCGCCGGCGTCACCGTGTTCTCCCGCAGCTTCAAGTACCACCGGCCCCGCGGGGTGCTGAGCGCCAGCTTCCTCGATCCGGGCTGCACGCTGCAGGTGGGCGACGAGCCCAACGTGCGCGGCGCCCACCGGCGCGTCGAGCCGGGCATGGAGGTCCGCCCCCAGAACGTGTGGCCCTCGTTGCGCTACGACGTGAAGTCGGCCAACCAGCTGGTCGGCCGGTTCCTCGGGGCCGGCTTCTACTACAAGACGTTCATGAAGCCCGAGCGGCTGTGGCCGGCGTACGAGCAGGTGCTCAAGCGCTTCTCTACCGGCGGCAGGGTCTCCGCCAACTCGCCGCACGGCTACTACGACAAGCGCTACGCCCACCCCGACGTGCTCGTCGCCGGCGGCGGGCCGGCGGGGATGGCGGCCGCCGTCGCCGCCGCCGAC
>JAJZJY010000497.1 GCA_021809885.1 Actinomycetes bacterium | reverse complement strand
GAACCGCCTCCCAGAGGCCATTTTCGTCATCGACACCAAGAAGGAGCACATTGCCGTCACCGAGGCCAACAAGCTTGGCCTGCCGGTCGTGGCGGTGGTGGACACCAACTGCGATCCCGACGTGATCCAGTACGTGATCCCGGGCAACGACGACGCCATCCGGGCGGGAACGCTGATGTGCCGGGTGATCGCGGACGCCGTTGAGGAGGGCCGCTTCATAGCCGCACGCCGCGCCGCACGCAGTGCCGGGTCAGCGGCCGGTGCACCTGCGGCGCCCCCCGTGGTCAGCGCAGAGGAGGAAGCCCGCCGCGCCGAGCAGCAGCGCGAGGCTCGGAGGCAGGCGGCGCTGCAACAGCAAGAACGCGAGGCCCGCCTAGCCGAGACGGCGCGTCGGCGGGACGCCGGCGAGGCGGACGTGCCGGTGCCGGAAGCGCCTGCGGGGCGGGGTTCCGGCGCCGATCAGGTCGCCGAGGCGGCTGCGCCTGCGGATCAGGTCGCCGAGGCGGCTGCGCCTGCGGATGGTGCGGCCGACACCTCTGCCGCTTCGACGGTGCCGGCCAGTGCCGAGAGCAGGATGGCAGGGTCTGAGCCTGAGGAGCCAAGCGGCGTGGAGAGCCCCGGACCCGGGGCGGTCGCTGATGTCGAGGCGGCAACCGGCGCCCAGGTTTCGGCGGACCAGCCGGCCGATTGAACCGAGCGGAGCGCCCGTCGCTCGGGCGGAGCGGGCACGACGGACACAACCCCCCACCAACCGAAGGAAGACCATGGCAGAGTTCACCGCCAAGGACGTGAAGGCGCTGCGGGACGCCACCGGCGCCGGCATGATGGATGCGAAGCGAGCGTTGACCGAGAACGATGGCGACTTCGACGCAGCTGCCCGGTGGCTACGCGAGCGTGGTCTCGGCAAGGCCGCCGAGCGGTCCGGCAACGAGAACGCTGAGGGTGTTGTCGCAGTAGCGGTCACGCCGGACGGCAAGGCAGCCGCGCTGGTGGAGCTCAAGTCGGAGACCGACTTCGGCGCCAAGTCGCCGCAGTTCGTCGATCTTGCCGAGGATCTCGCCCGGGCCGTCGCTGCCGGAGGAGACACCGCCGTCGACTCGCGCAACGAGGTCCTCGACGACCTGAGGGTCACCCTCAAGGAGAACATCGAGCTCGGACAGGTCGTCCGTTTCGAGGCTGCCGACGGCGGCGTCCTCGACACGTACCTCCACGTCCAAAACGGGCGGGGCGTCAACGGGGTACTCGTCGAGCTGGCCGGCGGTGACGCCGAGCTCGCACACGACATCGCCGTGCACGTCGCCTTCGGGCGACCGCGTTACCTGACGCGCGACGAGGTCCCGGCTGCCGAGGTGGACGCCGAGCGCGCCACCGCCGAGAACCAGACACGCCTCGAGGGCAAGCCGGAGGCGGCGCTCCCGAAGATCATCGAGGGCAAGCTCAACGGCTGGTACAAGCGGGTGCCGGGCGGGGTCCTCCTCGAGCAGCCCTACGCCAGGGACGACAAGCAGTCGGTCGCTCAACACCTCGGCAAGGCGTCGGTGGTCCGCTTCGCGCAGGCGGTGATCGGCGAGTAGCCCAAGCCGAGAGCAGGACCAGGAAGCCTCCCGGCGCGGCAGTGGCGCCCAGATGCTCCGACGCTGTGGACAGGGCTCCAGTGCGGACAGCGGGGAGCGAGAACCCTGTCGCACCGTCCCAACTAACATCGACGGACCGTGGGTGGAACCTCGAGGCAGTGGAACCGCGTCGTGCTCAAGCTGTCGGGCGAGGCGTTCGCCAGTCCCATGGCCGACGAGACGATCGACGGTGCAGTCGTCGATCGCATCGCCAAGGAGATCTCCGAGGTCAGCAACGACCTCGGAGTGCAGATTGCGATCGTCGTGGGCGGCGGCAACATCTGGAGGGGTGCGACCGGCTCGGCGTCGGGCATGGACCGGGCCAATGCGGACTACATGGGCATGCTCGCCACCGTCATCAACGCCCTCGCCCTGCGCGACTCCCTCGAGCGCCAGGGACAGCCCACCCGCGTGCAGACCGCCATCGGCATGTCCGAGCTGGCCGAGCCCTACATCCGGCTGCGGGCGATCCGCCACCTGGAGAAGGGTAGGGTGGTCGTGTTCGCCGCCGGCACCGGCAACCCGTTCTTCACGACCGACACTGCAGGGGCCCTCCGGGCTGTAGAGATCGAGGCGGACATCCTGCTCAAGGGCACCCACGGCAGCTCGGACGGCGTCTACGACGCCGACCCGGCGACCCATCCGGGTGCCCGCAAGCTGGCCGAGGTCAGCTTCGACGATGTCATTGCGAAGGACCTGCGGGCGATGGATCTCACGGCCATAACCCTCTGCAAGGAGAACGGCATGCCGATCCTCTACTTCTCCGTCATGGAGCCCGGCAACCTGCGTCGCGCCCTGCAGGGGGAGCGGATCGGTACGCTGATCTGCTGATGGACGAGGGATACGTCGTAGCCGTGTTCGAGGACGTCCGGGACAAGATGTCCCGGGCGGTCGAGCACGCCCGTGGGGAGCTCGGTGCCATCCGCACCGGGCGGGCAGCTCCCGCCCTGGTCGAGAAGCTGACGGTCGACTACTACGGCTCGCACATCCCCCTCCAGCAGCTGGCGGGCATCCAGGTGCCGGAGGGCAAGGTGCTGCTGATCACGCCGTACGACAAGGGATCATTGAAGGCGATCGAGAAGGCCATCCAGAACTCCGATCTCGGCGTCAACCCTGCGAACGACGGGACCGTGATCCGCCTCACCTTCCCGCCGCTCACCGAGGAGCGCCGCCGGGCCATGGTGAAGGTGGCGCACAACAAGGCCGAGGACGGCCGGATCGCCGTGCGCAACGTCCGCAGGGCGGCGCGCAAGGACTTGGAAGCCCTCGAGAAGGATGGAGAGATCTCCTCCGACGAGCTCGACCGAGCCGAGAAGGAGTTGGAGCGGCTCACCCACGAGCACGTGGCGGAGATCGACCGGGGCTTGCAGCACAAGGAGGATGAGCTGCTCGCCGTCTGACGGCGGCCCCCCGGCGAGCACCGGGGGGTGGAACAACGGGAACAGAACCCGGCCAGCGGCCGAGCGAGGAGGTGTCGGTGACGGACCGCAACGACCGATCGACGGACCGCCGCCCGGCGGAGGGCGTCCGGATCATCGGCGCGCAAGAGGCGCAGGCGGCGCTCGAGGCGGGCCAGGCGGCCGGCCGGCGGGCGGAGGACGAGTTGCGCTTTGGCGACGTGCCGCCGGCTCCTTCCGGTCCCCGACCGGCCCACCGCTTCCCGCTGCCGGATTCGGTGGATCCGGCTGTCGCCGTGCCCCGTCCGCCGGTGGCGCCGCTGCCCCAGGCCAGCGCCGTGATCCGCGCCCCCCGGGCGGCCGACGCCGCCCGGGGTGCCGAGCGCCGGGGTGAGGCCGAGGGCGACGAGGTTGACCAGCACGGGGCCGGCGGGAACGAGGCGGCCGTCGACAGGGCTGCTCCCGACGGAGCGCCAAGAGGCGGTCCGCAACGACGCAGAGCACCGCGCGGTGGGACGGCGCGCGGTGGGACGGCGCGCGGTGGGACGGCGCGCGGTGGGACGGCGCGCGCCGACGAGGTGGTGAGCGGTGAGGTGGTGAGCGGTGAGGTGGTGAGCGGTCAGGTGCTGCACGATGAGGGGATGAGCGGTGAGGGGGTGAGCGACAGGGTCGGCGGTGCCCACGCCCTGACCGCCGAGCCCGGCGGCGCCCTGAGGGCCGAGGCGGCAGGTGACCCGCCCCCCAGCCCGGCGCCACCCCACGCAGGGCAGGGCGACGGGACCACCCAGGCCAGCCTCTTCGTGGAGGCCCAACCTACCGGGCGTGTCCGCGCCTTCGAGCCGCCCTCAGCCGCCGACCCGACCGCCTCCGCTCCGGTCGAGCCGGAGCCGCCAGCGCCGCTCCCGCGCGTCGAGCCGCCCCCCGCCGGAGACCCGCCCGGCTCCGGGCTGCGATGGGCGACGCCGGCCGGCGACGGTGAGGGTCCCGGCAGGGACCGTGGTGCGTACGACGACAGCCGATGGATGCCGGCGGACGGCCTCGACGACGACTCCAGGGGCGACGACCTCGGTCGGGACTACCCCCGAGACGACGACCCCGGAGATCCGTGGGCGGATCTGCCGGCGCCGGACGACCCGACGGCGGTCAACCAGCCGGCGGTGAACCAGCCGGCGGTGAACCAGCCGGCGGGCGACCTGTCGGTGCCGAACCAGCCGGCGGTGAACCAGCCGGCGGGCGACCCGTCGCTCGAGCCCTCCTGGGACCGGGCGCTGCTGTGGCCCTCGCTGAGCGACGACCCCTTCCCCGGCGCCGAGGACCCCGACGACCGCCCCGGCGGCGGCGACGCCCCCTGGCGGCCTCCGGCCACCGGAGCCGCCGCCCGCCCG
>JAJZJY010000496.1 GCA_021809885.1 Actinomycetes bacterium | reverse complement strand
GACGCCGGCGCGTCGGCTGCCCCCAACCGCCGGCAGCCGCGGCTCGGGCACCGCCCGGGCAAGGCGCGTCGCGAGGGTCCTTGCTGCCAGCGGGCGGTCCGGGGCGGTCGCCCGCCGTAGCACCCGCCGCAGCGTTCGCGGTGCACGCTCCGCCAGCTGGGCGGCCAAGGCCTCGGCCAGCAGGCGCACGTCCCGGGCAGTGCGGACGGCGTCGGCGTCGGCGGCATCGCCCAAGCCGCAGAGGACGGGCCGGCCGGCGTCGTCGATCAGGACATGGTCGCCGGTCGGCGCACCGTGGGCGATGCCCAGGTCGTGCAGGTCGGCGAGGATCGTGGCAGCGGCTGAGCCAAGGCCGGCGAGCTCGGCCGGCGGGAGAGCGCCGCAATCCCGGAGGGTCCGTGCTCCCACCTCGCGGGTGCAGATGGAACCGTCACCCCCGGATGGGAGGGTGGCGACGACACCGGGGTGTGCAGCCCGGCCCAGCCACTCCCGCTCCCGCTCCAACCGCTCCGCGTCAGCGGGACTCTCGGCCGCCTTTCGAATCGCCGGGATGCCGCTGATGAGCACCTGGTGCACGAGCACACGATGAAACTACACGAGAGCCACCACAAGTTACAGTAGTAGCTTCAGCTCGGAGCGCCCCGCCCGCCTGACGCCGCTCGGATGACACCGCCCGCCGGCGGGTCGACGTGCACGGGCGGCTCCGGCGCTGGCCCATCCTCCCGGTGGAGGAGGCGCAAGGACGCCGCTACGAGGGCAACCAGGACGATGACGCCGATGACCAGCCCGGTCGCGCGGGGCGAGGCCGACAGCCAGCCCTGGAGCGTCGTCTGGAAGCTCTCGACCAGACGGACGGGACCCGGCGTGGAGTCGGGGGCGACGGCGTCAGCTATCCAGTACAGGACGAGGTAGGCGCCGACGAGGCCCATGACGCCGCCGGCGGCCCGGAGGAGGACGGGCTGGGCACGGCGGAGCCATCGCAGCCGCAGTTGCTGGGCTCCGACGCCGGCGAGGCTCACAGCGCAGATGACGAGACCCATGCCCAGCGCGTAGGCAAGGCCGTCCACGAGCCCGGCGGCGGCGCCATGCGTCGTGAACGATCCCACCACGGCGATGACGAACAGGGGCCACGCGCAGGCGAGGCTCGCCACGGCATAGGTCACCCCGAACCCGACCAGTGCCAGCCCGCGCCGCCTGCCGTTCCACAAGCGACGTTGCGGGACCGGGAGCTTGATTCCCCGGCCGAGCAGCGTCCAGAGCCCGAGGCCGGCGCAGGCGAGGCCGAAGGGGACCATCACCCACGGCAGCCATCCGAGGGCGACGCCGGCGCCGGCCTCGGCGAGGGCGCCGAGAGCGGCGAAGATGACTACGAAGCCGGCCGTGACAGCGACGCCCGAGCCGAGGGCCCGGACGACCCGCGCCGGCAGCGGCGAGGCGGTCTCGCCGGCGCTCGAGAGCGTCAGGTAGGCGGGGAGGAGGGGGAACCCGCACGGATTGACCGCCGCGACCAGCCCCACGGAGAAGGCGTAGAGCCCGAGTCCGGTGGCTGCGTGCACGCCGCCGAGCCTACCGGGGGCCCCCGGAGAGGTGCGGTGTCGCGGCGGCTGGCCGCGCCGGCTGCACCGCCGGCTGCGTTCATACCTATCCGACACCCCACCTCGGCCCCGGGAAGGGCCGGCGCCCCGCGTCTCGCGCGCGCCCGATCCAACCGCGCGCACAGAGGGCGACATGTCGTCCCCGGTGCGCGCGCTTCACCGGGGTGCGCGCGGAACAGGGGCGGGAGCCCGCCTCAGCAGCCTGTTCGCCACGCTTGGAAGCGCCCTGACCCCTCAACGCGGCGGGCTTTCCTCGTGTTGTGCTGAGTAGCGCCCTACTGCGGAGACGTCTACTAGTACGAGGGCACGCCTGTCGGTAGCTTCCCGGGGATCGCCCGTTGAAGGAGGGGTCCGGCATGGATGGCCTGGGAGGCCCCGGTTGGGGATCGCCGCTGCTCGCCATCGAGCGCGCCGTCCAGGACAGGGCCAAGGACCTCGCCCTCGACATGCACGACCCCGGTGCGGCCTCGGAGCTGCGGGTGTTGGTCGACGAGGAGATCGCCCGCTGGCGCGCCGACTACCTGCGCGGCCACCGGGCCTTCGACCTCGCCGAGCCGGACCGCACCGCTCAGCGCGCCGTCCGCAACCTCGTCGGCTACGGCCCGCTGCAGCCCCTCCTCGACGATCCCGACGTGTGGGAGATCGAGGTGAATGCCCCCGACGCCATCTTCGTGCGCCGGCACCGGGGTGACAGTGGCTATCACGATGAGGTCTTCCACGACGACGACCACGTGGTCCGGGTGCTCACCAAGATCCTCGACGATTCCGGCCGGTCACACCGCAAGCTCGACCCGGCCGAGGGCTTGCAGGACGCCCAGCTCGACACCGGAGCGCGCCTCCACATCGTCCACGCCGACATAGGCAGGGACGCCCACGTCCTGGTGAACGTGAGGAAGTTCACCGGGTTGGGGTTGCGCACCGTGGCCGAGCTCGTCGACCGCGACATGCTCGACGCGGCCACGGCGGGGTTCTTGCGTGCCTGCGTGCGGGCCGGCCTGTCGATCCTCGTCGCCGGACCGCCCGGCTCCGGCAAGACGACCCTGCTGTCGTGCCTCGCCGCCGAGCTCGACCCGGCGCTGCGCGTCGTGATCGCGGAAGAAGTGTTCGAAACCGACTGCGACCTGCCGAACGTCGCTCACATGCAGACCCGGCCGGCGAGGCCGGACCGGCCGGCAGTGGACCTCCGCCGGCTGGTCGCGGGGTTCCTGCGCATGGCGCCGGACGTGGCCATCGTCGGCGAGGTCCGTGACCGCGAGGCCATGCCGTTGTTGTTGACCCTCTCGTCAGGGGTGCAGGGCTTCACCACTATCCATGCCGGCTCGGCCCGCCAGGCGCTGTCGCGGCTGCGGTTCGTCGCCGCCCTGGCGGACAACCGGGAGCTGACACTGCCGGCGCTGTCGGCTCTCGTGAGCGAGGCGGTGGACGTGGTCGTGCACTGCTCGCGCGTCGAGGGCGTGCCCCGGGTGACCGAGGTCGTCGCCGTAGAGGACCTGAACGTCGGCGCCGAGAGCGTCGCTTTCACCACCACCACCGTCTACGACCGGCCCCGCCGGCGGGCGCCGCTCGCGTGGACCGGGAATCTCCCCGTCCGCGCCGCCCGGGCCATGGAGCTCGCCGGCTACGACGTACGCGCACTCGTCGGTGCCGACACAGGCAAAGAGTTGGTGGGTCAGCGGTGATCGGAGTGGTGGCGGCCGCCATGGCTGCCTACGGGGCATTCCTGGTGTTCACGGGGGTTGCGCTCGGATGGAGGGGCGTGGGCTTCGGCCCTGCGCTGGGTACGCGGAGGCCGCCCTCGCCGCGGGTCTGGCTGGCCCGAGCCGGGCTGGGCGACGCCACCGTAGGCCGGCTGGTCGCCGCGGTGGCGGCTGTCGTCGCCGCGTCCGCCGGCCTCGGGTACGTGGTCTTCGGGGGGGTGATGCCGGCGGCGGCCATTGCTGTGTTCGCCGGGTCGTTCCCCGTCGCAGCGGCCCGCGGCCGGCGCCGCCGGCGGCTCGGCGCCGCCGCAGAGGCGTGGCCGAGGATGCTGGAGGAGCTCCGGCTGCTGGCCGGTTCGGCGGGCCGGTCGATCCCGCAAGCACTGTTCGAGGTCGGTCGGCGGGCACCGGCCGAGCTGCGGCCGGCGTTCGACCAGGCCGAGCGGGAGTGGCTCCTCACGACGGACTTCGAGCGGACCCTGGCGGTGCTGAAGGTCCGGATGGTCGACCCGACTGCTGACGTGGTGGCCGAGACGCTCCTCGTCGCCCACGAGGTGGGGGGTGGGAGCCTCGACCGCCAGCTCGCCGAGCTCGTAGAAGACCGGCTGCTCGACCAGCAGGGCCGAAAGGACGCGCTGAGCAAGCAGGCCGGTGTGCGCTTCGCACGCACCTTCGTGCTGGCGGTGCCGGCCGGGATGGCTCTTGCGGGCTTGTCCATCGGCACAGGCCGTACGGCCTACGCCAGCACGGCCGGCCAGGTCGCCGTCGTCGTCGCCGTGCTCGCCGTGGTCGCCTGCTGGGCATGGTCGGGTCGGCTGATGCGCCTTCCCCCCGAACGAAGGGTCTTCGCCGGCCGGGACGGCGGGGTGCGCCGGTGACCCGCCTCCTGGTCGCTGCCGGCCTGCTGCTCTGGGCGGGCACGGCGCTGCTGCTGACGGGGTGGACCCGCTTGGCACGCCTGCCGCTGCGCGAACGGCTTGCGCCTTTCCACCCAGTCGCCGCGACCACCGCGGCGCGCCCGCGTCCCGCCGCCTCGATCGGCCAGCTGATGCGCTCGGCGGCCCAGGCGTTGGGCGACCGGCTGGCGGCCGTCGCCGGCGTCGACGAGCCGC
>JAJZJY010000495.1 GCA_021809885.1 Actinomycetes bacterium | reverse complement strand
GTGACCGTGGGGCCCTCCGTGCTCAAGCCCTGCGGCCAGTGGACGAGCGCGAAGAGCTGCCACAGCTTGACGAAGCTCTCCGACGGCACCGGCAGGGAGCTCTTCAGGCGGACGGGCCGGCCATCGGCCGCGGGAACGGTGATGTTCGCGAACCCCAAGTGTTCGTAGACATGCAGAGGGCCGGTGAGCTCGGCCGCCCGGCGGACCTCGAGCTTCGGGTCCGCCTCGCAGAAGTCGTCGACCGTCCACTCGGAGATCGAGCTCGCGAAGCGTTCCGCCTCCTTCACGAGGTCCAGGTTGGCATGCTCGATCCTGCCGGCCTTGTAGACCCAACGAGCCACGGCTGCCGGCGGCAGCACCATGTGCAACCCGAACATCGGCACGGTCGACATCGGCGCGTCGTCGGTCGGCCGGATGGCCAGTGCGTCGGCGAAGAGGTAGAGGAGCGCTGGCGCCTGCCGAGGTCCATGGAAGTGCCCAGCAGGCAGGGACAGGTGCATCCCGAGCACGTGGCCGACGAGTGCGCGCGCACCGTCGAGGCCGGTTGGGACGATCTCGAGCGCGATCGCACGCGCCGCATGCCCGAGCTCGACCGCGGCGTGCTGCTCGTCCTGCTTGCCGGTTGCAGCTTCTCGGCGCAGCTCGTCGGTCATCCGCCGGCGCAGGTTCCCGGGGTCTGCGGCCGCAGCCAACGGCGATGCCGAGGCGGTGGTCTGGGCTGTGGAGACGGGGTCCTCTGCTCCTGCAGCTCGCTCCTCGTCGCTCATGACGCTCCTCCGTCGGCCCCAGGAGGCCTCGCCCCTCGGGGGGCTCGCCCGGTCCTCTGATCGTACCGATCGCCAACTCGACCTGCTTCGAGGCGGGGCCGCGGCGGACGCTTCGACGAGCTCTTCGGCAACGTCGAGGTCGCTCCCGGCAGCCACGCAGGGGTGCTCTTCGGGTCCGCAGATGCAGCCCCTCTGTATCCTTCGGAAGAACGTGCTTCTCGTCCACCGCTCCGAACGCGCTGACCGCCTCGTCGAGTCGCTGGGGGACCTCCTCCTCCTCGACGCGCCCGACGATCCGATGGCCAAAGAGGTCGTGGCGGTGCCGACCCGCGGCGTGGAGCGGTGGCTGACCCAGCGGCTGTCGCACCGATTGGGGGTGACGACGGGTGCCGACGGGATCTGCGCCAACATCGAGTACCCGTTCCCGGGCTCGCTCGTCGGAGCGGCCACCTCGGTCGCATACGGGCTGGACCCCGAGACCGACCCCTGGCCGCCGGACCGCTCGGTGTGGCCACTCCTGGAGCTGGTCGACGAGCACCTGTCGGAGGTGTGGCTCCAGCCCCTGGTCGCGCATCTGAAGGCGGGCTCCCCGAAGGGCGCAGATGCGACAGGCGGCGAGGTGCGGCGGTTCGTCACGATCCGGCACCTGGCCGACCTCTACGACCGCTACGCCGTCCATCGCCCGGACATGGTCATGCGCTGGGTCGAGGGGTTGGAGGACGACGACCACCACGACGGAGGACTGCCGGACGGGCCCGGCGAGGAGCCCGAGCGCCATTGGCAGGCCGAGCTCTGGCGGCGTCTCCGGCGCCGCATCGGGGTGCCGAGCCCCGCGGAGCGGCTCGAGACGACCGCCACGACGCTGGCAGCGCATCCGGACCTCCTCGACCTTCCGCCCCGGCTGTCGCTGTTCGGGCTCACCCGGCTGCCAGCGAGCCAACTCCGGATCTTCGGTGCCATCGGCGAGCACAGGGACGTCCATCTCTTCTTGCTGCACCCGTCCGGTCGGCTGTGGGACGCCGTGGCGACCGCCTCGCCGCAGGCCACGGGTGGCACAGGTCTCCCCCCGAAGCGCAGCGACGACCCGACGGTCGCCCTCGCCGCCAACCCGCTGCTGCGCTCGTGGGGTCGGGACGCACGGGAGATGCAGCTCGTCTTGCGGTCACAGGGCGTCACCGGGGGCGAGCATCTCCCGGTGCCCGAGGCGACCGCCGCCGCCGAGGATTCGTCGCTGCTCCAGCGCCTCCAGGCCGACGTCCGGGCCGACCGCCAACCCCCTGGCCCGCCGGTGGCAGAAGGCGAGCCGGACTCGCGGCCCGCTCTTCGACCCGACGACAAGAGCCTCCAAGTGCATGCGTGCCACGGGAAGCTCCGCCAAGTGGAGGTGATGCGGGACGCCATCCTCCACCTGCTCGCCGGCGATCCGACGCTCGAACCGAGGGACGTCATCGTGATGTGCCCCGACATCGACGCCTTCGCCCCGCTCGTCCACGCCGTGCTCGGGTCGGGCAACCAACCGGGCACCCGCGACGAGGAGGGCGACCGTCCGGACCCCGAACCCGGACCGCCACAGATTCGCGCCCGCCTCGCCGACCGCTCCATCCGACAGACCAACCCGATGTTGGCCGTGGCCGCCCAGCTCCTTGAGCTCGCCGGCGGGAGGATGGCGGCCTCCGAGGTGCTCGACCTCGCGGGACGAGGGCCGGTGGCACGCCGCTTCCGGTTCGACGAGGACGAGCTCGGCCGGCTCGAAGCGTGGGTGGCCGAGAGCGGCATCCGCTGGGGGCTCGACCGCGAGCACCGTGCCCGGTGGCGCCTCGACCAGGTCGCCGAGAACACCTGGGAGTCCGGGCTCGACCGCTTGCTGCTCGGCGTCACCATGGCCGAGGAGGAGCAGCGCCTCTACGCCGGGGTGCTCCCCCTCGACGACGTGTCGAGCGGCGCGGTGGAGCTGGCAGGACGCTTCGCCGAGCTCGTCGAGCGGCTGGGTGAGGGCATCGGCCGGCTGCAGGGCCGCCACACGATCGGGGACTGGGTGGCGACGCTCGTCGAGACCACCGAGCGCCTCGCCCTGGCCGCGCCCCACGAGCAGTGGCAGCTCGACCAGCTCCACGGGCTCCTCGCCGGCGTC
Organism: Actinomycetes bacterium; assembly: GCA_021809885.1. Classification (GTDB taxonomy): domain Bacteria; phylum Actinomycetota; class Acidimicrobiia; order Acidimicrobiales; family Palsa-688; genus JAKAQB01. The sequence continues at coordinate 1,507 of JAJZJY010000495.1, read as the reverse complement.
GTCGAGGCAGCCGCGGGCCCCGCCGCGCCCGCTGCCGACGCGGACGTGGACGGCGGCGGGGACGCGGACGTGGACGGCGGCGGGGACGTCCCCGCGCGCTCGGGTCCCCTGCTCGACCTCGCCGAGATCCGCTCCCTCCTGGAGGACAGCCTCCGGGGCCGTCCCACCCGGGCCAACTTCCGCACCGGAGATCTCACGATCTGCACGCTGGTGCCGATGCGGGCCGTGCCGCACCGGGTGATCGGGCTGCTCGGCCTCGACGACGGCGCCTTCCCCCGGCACAGCGTCCAGGACGGCGACGACCTCCTCCTCGCCGAGCCGCGTGTGGGCGATCGCGACGCCCGCTCCGAGGACCGCCAGCTCCTCCTCGACGCCCTGCTGGCCGCGACCGAGCACCTCGTCGTCACCTACGAGGGCCACGACCCGCGCACGAACCAGGAGCGCTCCCCGTGCGTGCCGGTGGCGGAGCTGCTCGACGTCATCGACCGCACGGTGCGGGCGCCGGACGGATCGCCCGGCGATCGGGCGAGGGACCTCGTGGTGGTCGAGCACCCGCTCCAGTCCTTCGACCCCCAGAACTTCCTCGCCGGCCGACTGACCGACGGCGTCGCATGGAGCTTCGATCCGGTGGACCTCGTCGGCGCCCGGGCGCTCGGCGGGCCACCGGCGCCACGCCAGCCGTTCCTCCAACGCCCACTCGAGCGCCTCGACGCCGACGGCGTCTCCCTCGACTCGCTGGTGCGGTTCCTGGAGCACCCCGTCCGGGCCTTCCTCCGGGAGCGGCTCGGCTGGTACGCCAACCGCTCCAGTGGCCGGGTGAAGGACGAGCTGCCGGTCGAGCTCGACGCGCTCGAGTTGTGGGGCGTGGGCGACCGGATGCTCGACGCCCTTCTCGGCGGCGCCACGCTCGACCAGGCCCGGGCAGCGGAGCTGGGCCGGGGGCTCCTCCCGCCGGGGGCGCTGGCCGGCCGCCAGCTCCACGAGGTCGAGCAGGCGGTGGAGTCGCTGGCGGCATCCGCCCGCACGCACCTTCCCTCTGCCCGGGCGACCCCGGCCTCGGTCGAGGCCCAGGTCCGCCTCCTCGACGGACGGATGCTGATCGGCACCGTGCCCGACGTCTACGACTCTGGCCCCATTGCTCCCCCGAGTGGCCGAGCCGCGGGGGCGACACCCAGCCGCATCGTGCGCTGCGTCTACTCCAAGCTCGCTCCGAAGCACCGTCTCGCTGCGTGGGCCCGCTTCCTCGCCCTCACGGCCGCCCACCCCGAACGCGGGGTCAGCGCGGTCACCATCGGGCGCGGTGCCGGCGCGGCGAGGGGTGCTCCCCGCATCGAGGTCGCCACGCTGCCTGCCTTCGAAGGCGGTCCCGAGGCGTGCCGGAAGCGCGCCCTCGGCGAGCTCGCCCGGCTGGTGGACCTCTACGACCGGGGCATGTGCGAGCCCCTGCCCCTCTACGCCAAGACCTCGGAGGCGTACGCGGTGGCGGCACGGGCCGACCGGAGCGTCA
>JAJZJY010000494.1 GCA_021809885.1 Actinomycetes bacterium | reverse complement strand
TGCCACGCCCTGCTCGTGCAACTGCCTTGCAGCGCTGCGAACCTCGGCAGCGGCCTCCGCCTGTGCCTTCGCCGCGGCCGCCCGTAGCTCCTCGGAACGCCGGAGATGGACCTCGACCTCGACCGGAAGACGTATGTCGTACTCGACTAAGACCTCCTCGGGGTCGCCGGTCATCACCGCGATGAGGTCCTTTGCCATGGTGTCCAGCTCACGCAGGTGTCGTGCCTGGGTCGAACCGACCCCATCGACGCGAACGAGCCAGAACCGACCGTCACGGGTCACTGTGGCCCGGTAGCTCGCCATCACTTCCACCACCTTTCACCCAGCTCGGGTTCGCACTGCTTGAAGATGTCCTCGCTCAGCCCAAGGCCGATCTCGACATGACGGGGCACCGGGATCATGGTGGCGCCGAGCCGGTAGACCTGTGGTTGGTGCCCTCACGCTGCACCTCCCATGCGACACCAGCGGCCTTGGCCTGGGTGGCGATCCGTTTCACGATCTCCCGTCGCTACACACCTTGTCTATCCCGCCCTTGACGGGAGTGTCAAGGGTGGGATAGATGCCCTGTCGTCCCGTGGTGGGTGGACGTGGCCCTGAGAGCCGGCGGACGGCGAATGGCGGCCTCGACTTGACAGGAGTCGGGCTGCTCGCGGTCCCCTCAGCCCGCTCGCCAGCGCGCTCGATGGCGCGATAGACGGTGGAGCGAGCAACATCGAACAGCTCGGCGAGCTCGATGGTCGTGTGCCCGCCAGCCCGCCAGAGATCGACGAGGTGCGCCTCTTGGTTCGCTTTGAGCTTGGGCTTCTTACCGCGCAGACGGCCCTTGGCCTTGGCCACGGCCATGCCCTCCCGACTACGAGCCCGGGCGAGATCGGCCTCGAACTCCGCGACCATCGCCAAGACATCGAACAGCAACCGGCCGACAGGGTCGGTCGGGTCATGGATCGAACCGCCGAGATTGAGCTTGACCTGCCGGCGGCGCTGTTTTCGGCGCCGGCGGGGATACGCCGTCGCGGAGCCCGAGACCTCCGAGCTCCCGGGCCGTCTCGAGCGTGTCGGTTCTTACCTGCTCGAGCGGCGCCCCGAAAGCTTCGGAGAGCTCTGCCGCCAGCTCTTCGATGCTCGCAGATCCGTCGAAGCACTCGGAGAGGAGTCCCGCCGTCGAGTTGAGCACGTGGATCCGCCCGGATCGTCCGCCCACAATTATCACCTCATCGTCCAGCCGCCGAGAGACCACCGAATCGCGCGGCCGAGGCGCGAACGAAGCGTCGATCTGCTCGGGCAGCCTGTCGGCAGTGGCGTCGACTCTTGGCATGGAAGACGAGGTGGTTGTGCCCGGGACGGCAACGGTCTAGTAGTCGCTCGTCGCCGGCGACTGCTCGATCACGATGTAGGTCTTGCCCATCCGCCAGTCGCGCCCAGATGGCCGGTCATGGCAGGACTCAGAGCCGCCGCTCGGGATTGTTCTTCCCGACGGCCGACCGTTGGAGCCTCGACACCCTCCCGATACTTCAGCGTCTCACTTGTCCTGACGACGCGTGTGCAGCATCGCTCCGAGGCCGCGAGCAGGTACCGGACCGCACTCTCCACACAGCGGTTTGCTCACCGCGAACCGGGGGGCTGGGTGGAAGCAGACCAACGGGGCGACCCACCCCTGGTCCGGCTCACCCGCAGGGGGTGTTCCTACAAGCGAGTCACCCGATAGAGGACCGCCCAGGACCCACCGTCGTACAGATCGAAGACTGCATCGTTGACTGCGGCGACCTGACGGTAGATCGACCCACCGATGCACGCGTTGCCGGGTGTCTTTAGATCTGCGACGGGAGTCGTGCGCAGTGTCTCTTCGTTGATGCTCCAAAGGCGAAGGCCTGAGGTGCACGAGCCGCTCGGTCCGACCGAGAACAGCTTTCCGCCCAGGCCGACAAGCCAGGAGCCGACCTGTTCGTTCGGTGATCTGGCGACGACGGCGCCACTTGGGCTGAGATGGGCCACGTGGCTCGTCAACGACCCCGCTGAGGTTGTGCCCGACGACGGTTCGAGGTACGCGAAGTAGATCTGCTTGTTGACCGACACCATGTTGTAGACCGAGACATAGTTGCCTGCGGGTCGGATCAACCTCTGGGCGTGAGTGCGGACGTTGATGCGCATGAAGTCAGCGCCGGCGCCGGCACCGCCTGCGAGCCAGAGGTATCCGGCAGCGGCGAGAATGATCGGTTCTGTGCCCCCAATCTTCGGAACATCAACATAGGTCCACTCGACGGCTCCAGTCGCCGGCGAGAGCTGCAGAAGCTGTGGCGAGCTGGATGCCTTCGGAGTGGCGTACAACCAAAGCGATCCGTCGTAGTAACCAAGCTGGGTGTGAGCGATGTCGCTTCCAAGGAACAGCGTCGTCGACAGGGCGGAGAGAATCGTGGCGAGGTGAGTCGAGGTCGAGAAGCGCTCGATCCGGATCGCGTAGCTTTCCGTCTTGGCGTCCGCGGTCGTCGTCTCGAGGAAGAGCGCCCCGTTCCCCGCAGTCACATTCATGCCGCAGCGCGGGATCGGGTAGATCGTGAGGGCCATCGTGATCGGGTCGAGCCGACCCATCCGACAACCCGTGCCGTAGTCCACTCCGGTCGGTCCGGAACTCATTTGCCAAATTGCTCCCGCAGCCGCCGCAACCTGGTCGGGTGAGAAGCCTTGGCTGAAGTACTTCGCCTCGACGATCGCAGAAGGGGACGCGCCAGACGTCGGCAGAGCGGTCAGTTGCGGCGCGATGATGAACAGCAGTGCAAGGCAGGACACAACAACCCAGCGCACGACTCGCAGCACGTAGTTAGCCCTCCCCTTCGACGCATAGACGCGTCACCGGAGCGGTATCCGATAACATTGGCCGCTGGTCGGCGTCACCTCCGGCGGTACAAGCCAACCCGTCACGTTCCCCAGTCGCCTGGGATGAGACACTAATCGCTCGGCGCGGCGCGAGCGACCTCAGATCCAGAACGTATTCTCCGGCCGCACGATGCAGCTGCCTGTGCGGCTCCCGGACCCGGCGACAGCGTGCTCGGATTGTGGCAGAACCAGCTGGTCCGCCTCACTGGGACCAAGCGCTCGACGATCCGCTCCTTTCACAAGATTCGCAGGACCATTCCGTTTTGGCCCACAGGAGTTGGCCTCGGAAGGAGGAACACGATCTACCTCGATCAGATGGGCAATGCGGGAGTCGGCCCACCGGCCATCATTGCCCTGTCCGCGACGGGAGGGTTGAAAGTTCTCTGGATTGCGAACGTCGGCAAGCAGACGGCCCGTGGTGCAACGGAACGAAAAGTCACGCCAAGGGCCGGGGGCATTCGCCGAGGACAGCTCCTGAGTGGCCCTACCAGACCCCACCAGGTCATTCGTATCGAGCGGCCCCGGGACTGCCAGGCCCCAAGAGACCACGACCGAGCTTCGTCGGCACGTAGAACAGTGCACTGCTGGGCCAGAACGTCGGCCTTCTCGACCGAACGCTCCGCGAGATGGCACGGTGTTCCTAACCTGGGCGAAGCCGGTGCCCACGGGCACTGGAGCAGTGGCGGGCGGCACCCGACTTCGGGTGCTCGCAGCCGTTGGCGTGACTTTCCGTTCCGTTGTTCCTTCAGACCCCGACTGTGACCGTGTCGTCCGGGCCACCGACCAGCGGAGGGTAGCGGCGCTATCGCGTCCCATACCGGCTGTCCCCGAAGGTCGTTCACCGACGACGGCAGACCTGCCCGGAAACGCCGGTCACGGGCTACACCGCTCACGGACGGGGAACTCCGCGAGCCGGGAGCTGGCGATTGGCTATTCCTTCCCTGCCAGCACGTTGAGGTCCCGTTCGGCGTAGAGGCGGTGTTCCCACTCCTCGTTGAGGACGATGCGGAGGCACTGCTTGAGCGAGAAGCCCTCCAGCTGGGGCCACCCAGGCTCCGTGCAACTCACCTCGGAAGCGAGCTGCTCGGCGGTGAGCGAATCCACGACGTTCCGGACCATCGCCTGACGCTCGTGGCGGACTGCGAGCACGTCATCGAGGGAGGGACGTGCCTCGCGGTCCCAGGGGATGCCCTCCCAGCCCGGCGCCTCGTCCCAAGGGAGATCCAAGGGGTGCCACGGCACGGGGTTGCCCAGAATCATCCGGCCAACCCAGGCAGCGCTGGCGAAGTTCAGGTGTCGAAGCGTCTTTATGAACGACCACTCGTCGTCGACGCTGCGGTGCAGCGTCTCTTCTGGGACTGACCGCGCCCGACCGAGGGTGTCCTCCCAGAGCCGTTCAAGGATCACCCAAGCCTCGCGGAACCCCACCGGGGCGTCGGGGCGCATCTTCGCCCGCTCGGGCATACGGCGGTTCAGCTCCGCCTCGACAAGCGGCGCGATGTCCACGCCGTTCACGACGACGTTGTCGAGCTCGCCGG
>JAJZJY010000493.1 GCA_021809885.1 Actinomycetes bacterium | reverse complement strand
CGCCGTCTCGCTCGCCGGCGAGGGGGAGGGCGAGGTGAGCACGACCGTGCTGACCGGAACCGTGGTGAGGCGCTTCGCCGTCGGCCACTGGGAGCGGCTGCCGCTGCCGGTGATGCGGCTGTCCCGACCGTGAGCGGGCCGGCGGGTCCTGGCGGTGGCGGGGGGCCGGCGGGTGGGGGTCCGGCCGGTCGCCATCCGGCCGACCTCGCCCTGGAGGCCCTGCGCGCCAGCCATGGTGACGGCCGCCCGGCGGTCACGAGCCTGACCGTCGACGAGGCCATCCTGCTCGACCAGATCGGCTACGACCCTGTCGACCTGCTGACCGGTGCCTCGGTGGTGCAGGTTGCCACCTTCGCCGGCCTCGGCGTCGGCTACAGCGACAACGGGGAGCTCGGCCAGCTGAGCGGGGCGCTCGAGGCGTCACGGGAGCGGGCGTTGGACCGCCTCACCGAGTCGGCATCCCACGCCGGGGCCGACGGCGTGGTGGGGGTGGTGCTCGACGTCGGCGACCTCTCCCGCGGCGGGCGCCTCGTGCACCTTGTCGCGACCGGTACCGGTGTGCGCCGGCGAGGCTCGGGGGGCGCGGGAGGCCGGCCGTTCTCGGCGGCACTCACCGGCCAGGAGGTGCACCTCCTCGAGCGGGCCGGTTACCGGCCGCTCGGCATCGTCACCGGGGTGTGCGCGTACCACGTGGGCCACCAGGCCTTCGGCCAGTGGGCCTCGTCGGTCCGCACCAACCAGGAGATGACCGTCTACACCGAAGCGCTCTACGACGCCCGGGAGCTGGCGATGACCCGCCTCCAGGACCGGGCGCTGGCCCTCGGCGCCGACGGGGTCGTGGGAGCCCGCATCGACGAGCGCAGCGGGGTGTGGGGGACCCACGTCATCGAGTTCTCGGCCATCGGGACGGCGCTGCGCTCGGTCGGCGGCGGGCACCGGCCGCTCGACCCGAAGCTGGTGATCGACCTCACGTCCCGGTAGGGGTTCGGGCGGGGCGGGTCATGCGAGGCGGGTACGGGCGGGGCGGAGCATGGCGCGGCGCTGGCCGGCGTCGGCCAGCCAGCCTGTGGCGACATCGGCCTGCATCGGGCGGGCGAGGAAGTATCCCTGCACGAAGTCGCAGCCGAGCTCCCGCAGCCGCTCCCACGTCGCCCGGTCCTCGACGCCCTCGGCCGTCACGGTCTGGCCCAGGCTGGCGGCCAGCTCGATCGTCGCCGTGACGATCGGCTCGGTGTTGGACGTGAGCATGTTGGTCACGAACGACTTGTCGACCTTGATCTCCGAGACAGGCAGGCGGCTCAGGCGCGACAGCGACGAGTACCCCGTCCCGAAGTCGTCGACCGCCACCCGGACGCCGAGGGCCGCCACCTCGCTCAGGACCTTCTCGGAGCGTTCGGCGTCGGTCATCACGGAGGACTCGGTGAGCTCGATGATGAGAGCGCCCGGGTCGATGCCGTGGACGTCGAGCAGCCGGCGCAGCCGGGCCACCAGCTCGGTGTCGAGCAGGTTGCGGGCCGACACGTTGACAGCCACATCGAGCTGGAAGCCCATGCGGTCCCACGCCTTCTTCTGCGTCATCGCCTTGGAGAGCACGGCCAGGGTGAGCGGCCCGATGCTCCCCGTCTGCTCGGCGAGCGGCACGAACTCGTCGGGGGGGATGAACCCGTAGCGCTCGTGAGTCCAGCGGGCCAGCGCCTCCACGCCGACCACCCGCCCCGACACCAGCTCCGCCTTGGGCTGGTACCACAACTCGATGCCACCGTCGTCGATCGCCGTGCGCAGGTCGCTCGTGAGCCGCAGCCTGCGGGTGGTGTTGGGGTCCCGGGCGGGGTCGTAGCGCTCGACGCCGGTCTTGTCGGCCTTGGCGATGTACATCGCGACGTCCGCCCGGCGCAGCAGGCTCGCAGCGTCGCCGCCGTCCTCCGGAGCGACGGCCACACCCACCCCAGCCTGGAGCGAGAACGTCATGGCGTCGGCGCGCAGCGGCGTCGCCAACGACTCCCTGGCCCGGCTCGCTATGGCGAAGGCCTCCTCCGCCGAGGCCGGGTTGGGGATGATCACGGCAAACTCGTCACCGCCGATCCGGCAGGCCATGCCGGCGTCGCCGACGGCGCGGGAGATGCGCTCGGCGACCTCCCGCAGGATCTCGTCACCGGTGTGGTGCCCGAGGGTGTCGTTGATCTCCTTGAAGTTGTCGAGGTCGAACATCGCCACCGCCACCGGCTTCGCCCCGGCGCGGTCGAGTGCTCCCTCGAGGCGCCGGTGGAACAGGTTGCGGTTGCCGAGCCCGGTCAGGCTGTCGTGGAGGGCCTCGTAGCTGCGCGCCTTCACCTCGTCGCGCAGGCGGTCGAGCAGCTCGCTGCCCCGCAGGGCCACGCTGCTGTGGGCGGCGAGGGTCTCGAGCAGGCGCTGGTCGGCGGGAGTGAAGGTGCTGGTCTCACCGAGGCGTTCGGCGGCCAGCAGGACGCCCTCGACACTGGAAGCGCTCCGCACAGGGACGAGGACAGCGTCACGCCAGCCCCGCTCGGCGAGGTCCTCGCCGACGGCTGCCTGGCGCTGGGACCTCGTCACCAGGAGCGGCTCGCCGGTCTCCAGTACCTGGCGCTCCATGGCCCCTGGCTCGACGTCATCCTGGTGGACCAGGGCGCCGTTGGGATGCAGCGCCATGCGCTCGAAGGTGCCGCCCCGGCGGGTCACGAGCTCGGCGTCCCGGCAGTTGAGCAGCTCCTCGACGCTCTTCAGGGCGGTGGCCACCACGTCGGTGGCCTCGGTCAGGCCGGCGAGGCGGTCCGTGAAGTTGTACAGCAGCTCCAAGGTGTCGTGCTTGACCTCGAGGTCGCGCTGCCGGCGCAGCAGGAAGACGGCCCCGAGAACCAGGGCGGCGACGAGGCCGTAGCCCCAAACGCTCACCCCGATCGCCGACACGGTCATGATCGACAGGACGGCGTTGGTTGGCACTATGAGGCCGAGTGTCAGCAGCGTCTCAGTCAGCTGCTTGCGGCCGACCCTTCCGCCACTGAGGGCGACAACGGCGTGCACCAGCCCGACCGTTACCGCGTCCACGACCAGGCAGACAGTGGCCAGCGCCAGCCAGAGCGGAACCGTTGCGATCGCACCCCGGATGGCGAAGGCGCCGAAGATCACCTCTCCCAGCGCCGCCGCCGTCGAGACGTTGAGGATGTTGAAGGTTGCCTTCACGGGCGCTGAGCGGCTCAGCGCCGAGTCGATCGCTGTTGCTGTGACGACGGCGATGAGGACGGACAGCGGCCGGTCGAGGGCGATGCCTATCGCCATCACGACCGTGTCGGGCGTCAGGTCCAAGGTGTTCTCGCGGAACCGCAGCGGCACCTTGAGCCTGAAGGAGGCCAGGAGGGTCACAGCGAGGACCGGCAGGGGGATGACGTCCGGATGGCCCGTGTGCCGGCTGACGGCGAGGATCCACAGCGGGGCGGCTCCGGCAGCCAGGGCAGCGCAGAGTACCCACGCGCGTCGGTCCGCCCGATGGCGCCGAACGCCTGAAGTGGGTAGCGGATGAGCGGCCACGGAGCGGGTCCCTTCGTCGCTATGAGCTCCTGTCTTGTATTTCGGCAGCCTGGCCCTGGTCTTGAGGCGCCGCTGGCTGGCGATGCATCCCGTATTTCGCCAATTGCACCTCTCACCGGCTTGGGTAGCTAGTCAGGGTTCGTACTTTGCCATTGACTTCCGGCTTTGCGCCTGCCAGACTTCCGGTTGTTCTCTCTTCGGCGCCAGCTTCGGCCGGTGACCGGATCTGGCCCTCGCCCGAAAGGAGTCTCCCGTGCGCAGCGGCACCTGGAGGTAATGGCGGCTTGACGTCGCTGTAACTCGACGGTTTCGGTCCTCTCGGGGTGATGCCCGGTCGAGTAGTGTCCCCGGTCCAGAGCCGGGAGCGTCTCGAAGTGGGAGGGCTGTGGCCGTCGGTGCGACCTGAACATCGATCGCGTAGGCGCGCCCACGGCGCCCGCCGTGCCAGGCGAGGTCTTGGGCGCTCCTACCATGCTCTCGTATCGGCCACGGGGCTGTCGGCCGTAGGCAACGGGGTGGCGCTCGTCGCCTTCCCGCTCCTCGCGCTCCGCTTCACGCACAACCCTGTGCTGATCTCCGGCGTCGCCGTCGCCGGTCGCCTGCCTGCTCTCGTGGTGGGCCTGCCCGCCGGCGTGATGGCCGACCGCGTCTCGCGCCGGGCGCTCGCCGTCGGCGCCGAGCTCGCCAGGCTGGCGGCACTGCTCGCATTCTCGTTGCTGCTCGTCACACACATGGCGAGCCTGGTCACCCTGTACGCGACGGTGCTCGTCATCGGCACCGGCGACCAGTTCTACCAAGCGGCGGCATTTGCCAGCCTGCCGACGATCGTGCCGGACGACCTCTTGGACCGTGCCAACGGGCGCCTCGAG
>JAJZJY010000492.1 GCA_021809885.1 Actinomycetes bacterium | reverse complement strand
ACCTTGGGCAGCCCGTTTGCGGCCTCCTCCTGGCGGAGGTCCTTCACAACCTGGGTGAGGTTGCCCTCGGCGAAGATGGCGATCGGCGTCTTCGAGCCGGCCGGCGTAGGGGACGCCGCTCACGGCGCACGAGCTGGGCGGGTTGGTCGGCTTCTGGAGCGGCGCCGGCGTCATGGTCATCAGGGTGTCGAGCCCCAGCACGGCGCCGACGGTGCCTGCGAGCGAAGCCGGCACCGAGGCGGCTGTCAGGTTGGCGAACGCGGTGCGCCCGCCGGCACTGACCGAAGCCAGGTTGCGGACCTCCATGCCGTGGGCGACAGGGACGATGGCGCGTGGTCTCACGCATCTGCTCCTTGTTCGGTCAGTTGGGAGGGTCGGCTGGCGAGCCTCGGGATCGCCCCTGGGTCTGGCTTCGATCTGGCTTCGACCTGGCTTCGACCTAGCTTCGACGCCGGCGCCGGGAGTCCTTCCCCCGGCGTGCCGCCGGCTGGGCGGACCCCTGGTAGATCGCACCGAGCCACACGGCGAGGAGGGTGTCGACGAGCCCGTCCGCCGCCGGGGCCGGTTGCAGGCCCGTGCACGCGGAAGCGAGGACCCGCTCGTTCATGAGCACCAGGCAGGCGGCGAGGTCGGCGGCCGGCGGTCCCGGCGGCGCCGCCCCCCGCGCGCGCTCGAGCTCGATGGCGGCTGCCGTCTCGTCCACGAGTTGCGCCGTCACCCGCTCCCACAGCTCCCTGACCCCTGCGCTGGCGCCGCGGGCCTCCTCGGCCGAGCGGATCAGCCCACGGTTCGCTCGCCACGTCCGGGCGAACGCCTCGATCACGGCTCGCCACGCCGGGAGCGGGTCGTCGCCGGCGGCCTCGAGGGCGTCGTCGCGGTCCCGGCGCGCCTCGGTCACGACCCTGTCGAGGAGGGCGAGCAGCACGGCGTCCTTGCCCTCGAAGTAGAAGTAGAACGTCGGGCGGCTGATGCCTGCTGCCCGGGCGATGTCGTCGACGGACACTTCGTGCAGGGTCCGCTCCGCCAGCAGGCGCTCGGCGGCGGCAAGGATGGCCCCCTCCCGCTCGTCTCCCGACACCCGCTGCCGGCGCCGGCCCCTGCCAGTCTTCACGCCGTTCAGCTTACATGCCGTCGATAATTGTCGACGCAGCGTTGACAATATCGACGGCTCGTCAATAGGCTGGCTGCCCATGGTCACGCCCGGCGCCGGCGATCCTTGCGAGGAGCTCGACGTCCTGGTCGTCGGCGCCGGCCTGTCCGGCATCGGCGCCGCCGCCCGCCTCGAGCGGGACCGCCCCGGGCAGCGGTACTGCCTGATGGAGGCCCGCGGAGCGCTCGGGGGCACGTGGGACCTATTCCGCTACCCGGGGATCCGTGGTGACAGCGACATGTTCACCCTCGGCTATCCCTTCCGGCCCTGGGACGGCGACGTGTCGATCGCCGACGGCCCGAGCATCCTGCGATACCTCCGGGAGACGGCGGAGGAGTACCGCGTCGACCGCCACATCCGCTACCACCACGAGGTCGAGTCGGCTGAGTGGTCGACAGCGGCGGCGCGCTGGACAGTGCACGTGGTTCGCACCGACACCGGCGAGCGCAGCCAGGTGACCTGCCGCTTTCTGTTCATGTGCACCGGCTACTACCGCTACGACCAGGGGCACCGTCCCTGCTTGCCGGGAGAGGAGCGCTTCGGCGGCCGCCTCGTCCACCCCCAGCACTGGCCCGAGGACCTGGACTACGCAGGCAAGCGGGTCGTCGTCATCGGCAGCGGCGCCACCGCCATCACACTCGTGCCCGCCATGGCCCGCACCGCCGGCCACGTCACGATGCTGCAGCGCTCGCCGACCTACGTGATCTCCCTGCCTGCACGGGACCGCCTCGCCGCCCGGCTGCAACGCCGGCTGCCGCCCCGGGCCGCGTACCACCTCGTGCGCTGGAGGAACATCGCCGCCAGCTCCACGTTCTACCGCCTCAGCCGCCGGCGCCCCGAGCTGGTCAAGCGGCTCATCCGCTCAGGCGTGCGACGGCAGCTGCCCGCCGGCTTCGACCTCAGTCACTTCACGCCTCGCTACGACCCCTGGGACCAGCGGCTGTGCGTCGTGCCGGACGGGGACCTCTTCGGCGCCATCCGGGAGGGGCGGGCCGCCGTCGTCACCGACCGGATCGCCACGTTGGACGAGACGGGCATCACCCTCGAGCCAGGTGAGCACCTCGACGCCGACATCATCGTGACGGCAACGGGCCTGCAACTGCTGCCCGTCGGCGGCATCCGCCTCACCGTCGACGGGCAGCCCGTCGAGGTGCACGAGCGCGTCGCCTACAAGGCCATGATGCTCGCCGGCGTTCCCAACGCCGCCTTCACCATCGGCTACACCAACGCCTCCTGGACGCTCAAGGCCGACCTCGTCGCCGGTTACGTGTGCCGGCTGCTCCGCCACCTCGACGAGACCGGAACGCGGCAGGTAACGCCCCTCGCCCCCGACCCCTCCGAGCCGACCGGCCCCTTCCTCGACCTCACCGCCGGCTACGTCCAACGCTCCCTCGACCGGCTCCCCCGCCAGGGATCACGGGCGCCGTGGCGCATCCACCAGGACTACCTCCGGGACCTCGCCATCTACCGGCGGGCGCCGATCGAGGACGCCGGCATCCGGTTCTCCAACCCGGCCCCCGCTCCGGCTCCGGCTCCGGGTCGGGCTCCGGCCCCCGCGCCGGGGCTCCAGTCTGGCCACGGTGCCGGTGCTCCGGTCGGTCCCCGGCCCCGAGGCGCAACGGGTCGCCTGAGCCGCCGTCGCTCCGGTTTTGCCGGTTATGCCGGTTATGCCGGTCTGCGCTCACCACAGGCCCTCGGGGCCGCCTGGTTGCCCCGGAGGTGGGTGCGTTCGTTGGAGGTCGGTGCACCGAGGGGCCAGATCGGCCTCGAATCCCCCGAGCTGCCAGCACCGGCCGCCGGAGGCGGAGCGAACCGCTCGGGGTAGGGGTGCCTGCGGCGTCCGCGTCCTCGTCACGCCGCCTCCCTAGCATCTCGCCCGGTGCGTCCCCTCGACCTCGTGATCCTGGTGCTGGCGGCAGCGGTGGCGGTGCTCGCGTGGCTGGTGGCGGTACGGGCGCGCCTCGAGTTGCGGATCCACCGGGCGCAGTACCGCCACACGTCCGACGATTTGCTCGCGGCGCGCCGTGACTCCCTCGCCCGCAGCCACGCCGTGGTGACCGGCAAGGTGAGCGAGCACCTCAGCCCCCTCTTCCCTGCCTTCGCCGAGCAGTTCGAGGCGCGGGACGCGCGGTTCCTAGGCAGCCCGGTCGACTTCGTCGTGTTCGACGGCCTCGACCGCGGGGAGGTGGAGAGGGTCGTCTTCGTCGAGGTGAAGACGGGGGGCTCGGCCCTGTCGTCGAGGGAGCGTCGCGTCCGCGACGCCGTAGAGGCCGGGCGGGTGGAATGGCAGGTGTTGCGCCTGCCGGGACCGGTAGCGGGGGGACCGGCGACCGCGGCACTCGAGCCCGGGGCACGCCAGGCGCCCCACCGCCGCCGCCGCTGACTGGCGGATGGCAGCGACTGATGGATGGCATGGGTGGCGGTCGGGGCAGGGCTCAACCCCAGCGCGCCGCGGCCTTGCGTGCCCGCTCCCAGACATCCGGGAAGGTGGCGTCGGCCTCGAGGATCGACTGGCGCTCGCGCTCGGCGAGGAGACCGTAGGTATACCCGTTGTGGCCCGGGCGCACCCCGCTGCGCGCGCCTTCGGCGAGGAGGATCCTGCGGGAGACGACGGCGTCGTTGCGGCCCCCGAGGACCTCCTGGACGGTCTTGAAGCGCTTCTCCAACCGGCGGGCGTCCTTGCCCGCCACCGGGCGGAGGGTCTCGCCGGCGTAGCGCACCCGCTTGGCCTTCTTGCGCACCTCGTGGAGCCTCAGGTCACGTTCGGCTGCGCCCGCCTGGCTGGCGTCGTCGAGCAACCGCTCGACCCGCCGCAGCTCGTGGCCGACGCAGCGACGGAGCGCCTTGCGGTTGCTGCCGTCCGTCCCGGGGAGGTAGGGGGGAGCAGCAGCGAAGTCGTGGAGCGCGTCGACGAGGGCACGGCAGCGCTCGCTGTCGAGGGCATCGGCGAGCTCCGTGCTCGCCGCGAGGCGGCCCTGACGGACCCCGCCGACGAGGTCTGCCCGCACCGGTCCTAGCTGCTCGTCGGCTGGGACGGCGTCGAGGAGGGCGCCGTAGCGCGCCTCCAGCACCTCAGCGTCGCGGACGCGGCCGAGGGCCTCGCCCAGCCAGCGGAGCTCGACGCCCAAGGCTGCCGCCGGCTCCGGCTCGAGCAAGGAGCGGAACGTCCGCAGCAGGCTGCGGAGGCGCCTCGCGGCGACCCGGAAGTCGTGGATCGCCTCCGGCGCTTCGTTGCGCACGAGTAGGTACTGCTCCCCGAACTC
>JAJZJY010000491.1 GCA_021809885.1 Actinomycetes bacterium | reverse complement strand
CCTGCCGAGCCGAGATCTGATCGCCGACTCGGTCGAGTGCATGGCCCACGCGGAGCGTTTCGACGCGCTCGTCACGATTGCCGGCTGTGACAAGAGCCTCCCGGCGATGCTGATGGCCGCAGCCCGCCTCGACATCCCGTCCGTGTTCGTCTATGGCGGCAGCAGCTTGCCAGGACAGCACCGGGGCCGCCCGGTCACCGTCCAAGACGTCTTCGAAGGGGTCGGTGCGGTGAGCGCTGGGCGGATGTCGGCCGGCGAGCTCGCGGAGATGGAGCGGGTGGCCTGCCCTGGCGAGGGGTCGTGCGCGGGCATGTACACCGCGAACACGGTTGCCGCCGAAGCCGAAGCTCTCGGCATGGCCCTGCCCGGATCGGCGACGCCTCCGGCGGGCGATCCTCGCCGCACAGATGTCGCCTATCGAAGCGGCGCAGCGGCAGCTCGGCTCCTCGCCCAGGGCATACGACCTCGCCAGATCCTCACCAGGGATGCGTTCGAAAACGCGATCACCGTCGTCATGGCGCTCGGCGGCTCCACCAACGCCGTGCTCCACCTCATGGCCATCGCCCACGAGGCACAGGTGGCCCTGTCACTCGACGACTTCGACCGGATCAGCAGGCGGGTCCCCCACCTGGCAGCTCTCCGGCCCGGCGGCCAGTACGTGATGGCGGACCTCGATCAGGCAGGCGGCGTCCCCGTGGTGCTCCTCGAGCTGCTCGCCGCCGGGTTGCTCCACGCGGACTGCGTGACCGTGACCGGTTCGACTCTCGCGGAGAACCTCGCAGCTCTTGCGCCCTCGAGCCCCGACGGGTCGGTCGTCCACCGGGTCGACAGCCCGCTGCAGCGTGAGGGAGGGATTGTCATCCTGCGCGGCTCGCTCGCTCCTGACGGCGCGGTCGTCAAGGTGGCCGGATTGACGACCGGCAGGTTCAAGGGCCCGGCTCGCGTCTTCGACGGCGAGGAGCCGGCCATGGCCCATGTCCGCTCGGGTGCGTTGACCCCTGGTGAGGTTCTCGTCATCCGGGGCGAGGGACCCCGCGGCGGCCCCGGGATGCCCGAGTTGCTGGCCGTGACCGCGGCGGTCAACGGGAGCGGGCACGGGCACGACGTCGCCTTGATCACCGACGGGCGCTTCTCGGGCGCCACGACCGGGATCTCCATCGGCCATGTCGCCCCAGAGGCGGCCGTCGGCGGACCGATCGGGCTCGTCGTCGACGGAGACGAGGTTCTCGTCGATGTCGAGCGCCGGCGCCTCGATCTTCTCGTCGACTCTGCCGAGCTCGCCCGCCGCCGACAGCTTTGGAGCCCGCCAGCCTCGCCGCCAGGGAACGGATTCCTCGCCAAGTACGCACGCCTTGTCGGCAGCGCCGCCCACGGGGCCCTGGTGGGGGCAGAGCAGCTCGACAGACCTTGAGCCACCTACGGAGCCTCGGGCCACGTGACCAGGCCGGCGGCGCTGCGATCGGCGAGACCCTCGCACGTGCTCAGCGGATCGAGTCCGGCGACTTCGGCGAGCCAAGCGAGACTGAGGCGAGAGACGGCGGGGCCGCACCCGAATCCCAGGTCCCCACGTTCGTGGTCGACCAAGAAGCACGGACGGAACTCGTCGTAGGTCCTCGGGCAATGGAGGCCGGCGGTGGGCGTCACCAGCAACTTCGAGAGGATTGGGAGCACAGTGCGCCGTTCGGGTTGGCAACGGCGCAGTTGGGCCATCGCCCCTGTCTCGCCCTACGGGTTGCAGTACGAGCACTCGGCGGGATCGGCTCCCTCTTCGGGGGAGACGAGAGGCCGATCCTTTCTGTACTCGCAGGCGGGACAGCCGTCGATCTCGGCTCGCGGCCGGGCCACCTCGGTCCCGCACCAGGAGCACGGAACGCCGAGGACAACGTCGACGCGGCCCCAGCCAGGGGCTCCGCAGGACGGGCATCGGGCAGCGACCCGAGTGGCAAGGCGTTCGGCAGCAGCGGCGATGACGGCACGACGTGAGGGGCACGCGTGCGCTCGCATATCGGTCTCTACTCGGGCCAGGCCGTCGGTGGCGACGGCAGCGCACTCACCGACGGCGGTCGCGAGCGCGTCGATGCTGGAGATGCCCTTGTAGATCGGACGCAACACTCCGCTGTTCGGCCGGACGATCAATTGGTGGTCGGGAAAGTCGGCCCTGCCCAGGAACTGCGCCAGGTCCTCGTCGGCACCCACACTCGTCGAGGCGACGATGATGTCCCAGCTGGAATGGCTTTCCCATACGACGATCCCGTTGTCGTCGTCGACGAGGACAACGATCTCCCGGTCGGCATTGACAAATGGCATCGCAGGGTCCGGGCCGATGCTCCCTTCAGATGCCAAGCCAAGGGTCTGGCCGGCAGCGCTCATGCCCAGGCGCGCCTTGGCAATGGCGGTGTCTAGGGGTGGTGCCTGGCGGGGGATGTCCCCGGTGAACGTGCCGAGGGAATCGGTATCGACTGCCACGGCGTCGACCCGCAGCCCGACGGCACCTGCAAGCGGGGGGCCGATGAGGGGGAGCTTGTCGTGCTTGGTGGCGAGCACTCCCACTCGTCCGCTATATGGGTGCTCTGGGTCTCCCCATCTTCGCAATGGGGTCGCAGCCAGGGGGACCGCCTTCCCGCCCGACGCCGAGGCCCTGGTTGCTCGTGGTGGCCGCACCATCGCCTGAGCATACCTTACGAACGAAGCGTACTTCGCGTACTGTGATTCGTGTAGACAAGGACGGCACGGCTGCCGGGTGGGCGCCGGGCTGACGGAGAAGAGAGGTCCGGGGTGTTGCATGGAAAACGGTTGCTCGTCAGTGGGGTCGCGACCAGGGACAGCATCGCTGCGGCTGTCGTCGAGCGGTCCCTTCGGGCCGGTGCCGAGGTGGTGGTGGCTGCATACCCCAAGGATGTGCCTGCCGCACAGGAGGTGCTGTCCGCCCTGCTCGAGCCGACGGAAGTGGTGGCGGTGGACGCGACGAGCGAGAGTGATCTGACGGCGTTGGAAGACGACCTGCGGCATCGGTGGGGCAGGCTCGACGGAGCGTTGCACGCAATCGCGTCGCACCGCGGTCCGCTCTCAACAGCGTGATGGACGCTCCCGCCGGCGACGTGGAGTCGGCGATGCGTACGAGCGTGTGGAGCTACGCAGCGTTCGGGCGCATGCTGCGACGCCTGGCGCCCCCCTCGGGAGCCAGCCTGGTCGGGCTGGACTTCGACAGCGCCAGGGCGTGGCCTGTGTACAACTGGATGGGACCGTGCAAGGCAGCGCTCCGTTCTCTCAACGGGTACCTGGCGCGTGACCTTGGAGGCCTGGGGGTGCGAGCGAACCTGGTTGCCGCCGGGCCGCTGCGTACCCGGGCGGCGTCAGGGATCCCCGGTTTCGAGGTGCTCGTGGATCGCTGGGATCGCCAGGCGCCTCTGGCCTGGGATCCTGCGGACGGTTCTGCGGTGGCCGATGCCGCCTGCTTCTTGCTCTCGGATCTCGCCCGGGCCATCACCGGAGAGGTGCTCCACGTGGACGGCGGCATGCACGCCATGGCCACCTACCTCGATCAGCACCCCACTGGGACACCAGCAGAGCATGGCTGAGCGAGCTCAGGAGGCGGCCGTTCTCCGACGGCGCTCGGGACCGAGATCCGCGACGACCTGGAGCAGCTCGCCGACGATGTGCGGCTGCTCGACGCCGTGGCGTCACACCGTGAACAGGTTGCTCGAGACCTGCGCCGTGAGCGAGGAACTGCCAGTGCCGCTCGCTCGCCGGGCAGCCGAGCTCGGCCGCCGCGCCCGCCGTGGCTCAGCGGTCGACGCCATCGTCGTTACCAGTGCCGAGCCCGGACGCGTCATCCTCTCCGGTGATGTCGAGGATCTCGGAGCACTCGCGCCGTACGCCAACGGCGTACGCATCGAGCGCGTCTGAGGTCGCTCGTACTCTCGAGTAGCTGGCTGTCTTCGCGCGCCCCGACCGCCGGATAATCGCACTGGTCCATAGGCTCGTCTTCACTGAGGCGGGCAACGCGCGTCATACCGCCAGTAGTGTCTCGCATCCAGCGTGCACCTCTGCCCGCTGGAAGTGCAGGCTTTGGGGCGGGCAACCGCGGACTACGGCAGACCTCGGATCAGCGCCACGACGTCTTCGCGCCGCAGACCCCAGTGTCGGGCGAGGCGGAGCAGCCTCTCTGCCTCTATCACGACAATGTCATGCGCGGGTTCGCCCACGACCGTGATGCCGCGGCCCCGCCTGAATTCGAGCACCCCCTCGTCCCGAAGCATCCGCAGAGCCCGCAGCACGGTGTTGGGATGGACCCCCAGCACCGCCGCCATGTCGCGCGCCGGGGGGAGCCGGCCGCCGGGACGGACCTCGCCAACGCTGATGTCGTGCCGGATCGCCGCAGCAACCTGCTCGTGCAATGGGAGCTCACCGTCGCGC
>JAJZJY010000490.1 GCA_021809885.1 Actinomycetes bacterium | reverse complement strand
CTCCCTCGGCTCGACGAGGACCAAGCCGTCGAGGCCGAGGCGCGCCATCGCGTGGAAGTAGGTGATGGGCAGGACGCCATCGATGTCCTCCGGCAGGTAGAGAGCCAACTCGCTCATCGGTCCACCCTCGCGGTGTGGGGCTCCGTTGACGTGGTTGGCCCTCCGGCTAGCCCGTAGGACAGCCGAGGGTAGTGCCTGCAGAACGCGACCAACCGAGAAGGGCTGGGCGACCCCCACCCGAGGGTTCGGGGGGACGCTTGGTCTGGATGGGACGTATCGGTCATTACCGGAATGGGAGGTGCGGCTCCGGAACGTTGTTCGGGCAGTTGTCCGCGATTATCGCGGACAACTGCCCAAACAACGCGATCCGATGGCCCATTGCCGGCCCTGCCGGCCCTGCCGGCCCTGCCGGCCCCTGCCGGTCCCGCCGGCTCTTCTGGGAGAGCCGGTAGAAGGGGACAGCTCGGAGTCCACGGCTGTGGACTCGAGCGGAGCATCCCGGCCGGCACAGCTCCTTCAGGCGCCCTGCTCGGCCGGCGCCCCCAGCCCGGTGAGGGCCTCGAGGCCCCGGTCCTGGCCTTCCACGTACACCGCCACCCCGCCGGCGCCGGCGGCGCGCCACGCCCCGCCCGGCTCGCGGATGAGAGCGGTGCGCTCGTCGACAGCGGCGATGCGCAGGTCGCCGGTCGCGAGCTGCACGGTGCGGCGGGCCTTGTCCTGCGACCACAGGTCGGAGTGGGGCAGGACGGCGATGCCGGGCAGGAGGCCGAGCCCGAGGGTGAGGGCGCCGCCGCGGGGGTCGACCATCGGGTCGCCGAGGACCATGGCGCCGGCGGACGAGCCGGCGACGGCGGCGCCGGAGCGCCAGGCGGCCACGAGGGCGTCCCACACGGCCGACTCCTTGAGCACAGAGCGCAGGTGCAGCGGCGAGCCGCCGCCGAGGTAGATCATGCGGGCGGACCGCACGGCGCCGGCGTTGGCCGGGTCCTCGGCGTCGGAGCGGCCGAGAACCATGAGGCCGTGGACGGGGGCGCCGATGCGCTCGAACCACGCACGGGCGGTGTCCACGGCCCGTTGCGGGTGCTCGTAGGCGGCGGCGGTGGGCAGCACGAGCACCTCGGCGGCACCGGACCGCTCCCACAGCTCGGCGTCGAAGGTGCAGCCCTCCCGCCATTCGGCGCCGCCGACGAGGGCAACCAGGCCGGGAGCATCTCCGTCGGTCAGCTGTTGGGGGGCGGTCAACGGCGAACCTCTGACTGTGGGCCGGCCAGGTTGGGAGTGGATCGGCGGCCGAGCCCGTGGGCTCGGCCTACCGGTCCCGGGCAGGAGTCCCTTCTCCGCCACGATGGTAGCGGGCGGCGGTCACGCAGGACATCGCCGGCAAGGACCGGCTCCTCGACCGGGGGGGCATGCACCTTACCCACCGCCCTTCCCCCTCCAATCCACAACTTCTTCCACATCTGGGGACAGCTACCGCACCACGTAGCAGCGGTCCTCGAGCGTGCCGAGCGCCCAGCGCGGGTACAGGCCGAAGAACAGCGACCGGCACCGCTCGCTCCACGCCAGGGCATCGGGGGCCCGCACCCGGTGGTGGACGGCGAGGATGCCGCCCTCGAAGACCCGGTACTCGGCCCACGAGCCGGGGAAGTCCTTGGTGCACGCCACCTCGGCGAACGGCACCGGCCCCGTCTCGGGGAACCGCCGCACGAGGTTGCGGTGGGTGTGGCCGGCGAAGTACCCGACGAACGCCGGCCGCCGGGCGGCGAGGGCGACGAGGGCCGACCCCGAGGCGTCGTCGAGCCCGCTCGCCTCGCCCATGAACGCCTCCGCCCCGGGGTCGCGCACGGGGTGGTGGCCGAATACGAGGACCGGGCGGTCGGCACGCGCCAGGTACTCGTCGAGCGCCTCCACCTGGTCACAGCTGAGAAAACCGCCGCCCTCCCCGGCCCGGGATGTGTCCAGCGTCGCCAGCGCAGCGCCTGCCAGCTCGACCACCCGGAACGGGTCGGCTGGGAAGCATGGTCCCGCCGCCGGGTGGTCATGGTTGCCCCGGGTGACGACGAGGCGCTCCCCCAGCACCGGGCGGTACACCGCCTCGAAGGCGGCGTACTCCTCCGGGGTGCCCCGGGAGGTGATGTCGCCCTTGGCGACGACGGCGTCGGGGCGGACGGCGGCGATCTCGGCTACGACCGCCGCGTTCATGACCTCCGGGTACGGGCGCTGCCCGCCGGCGGAGCGCAGCACGGGCTCGACTTCGTGACCGTCGACCCGGCCGCACTCCGTCTCGCCGAAGTGGACGTCGTTGACGGTCGCCACCGTGGCGAGGCGCTCGCCGGCGGGCCGGGTCAGGGTGCGCAGCTCGACTCCGTCGAAGGTGTAGGGACGGCCGGGGGCGAGGCCCTCATGGACCCGGGCTTCGGTGCCGGCGAAGACGACAGCGAGGTCGTCGGCGACGGTGTGCAGCTCCGGGCCGTCCGCCACGCTCGCCTGCCTACCACCACCGCCTCAGCTGTGGGGACCGACCCACGGCCGGTCCCGCCGGCTGATCGTCGGCCGGGACCACCACCGGCCCGAGAACCGCCACCGCAGCGACGGCGGCTCGACGGCGACGGTGGCCGGCGACGGGCGGGGCCAGAGGACCTCGACAGCGGCGACGATGGCGGCGAGCTCCTCGGGGGAGGGGTCGGTGCTCACAGCGGCACGTTGCCGTGCTTGCGCTTGGGGAGCTCCTCCCGCTTGGAGCGCAGGAGGTCGAGGCTGGCGGCCAGCACCCGCCGGGTGTCAGCCGGGTCGATGACGTCGTCGACGTAGCCACGCTCGGCGGCCAGGTAGGGGTTGGCGAAGCGTTCGGTGTACTCGTCGACGAGCTGCGCCCGGCGCGCCACGGGGTCGGGCGACTCGGCCAGCTCCCGGCGGTAGACGATGTCGACGGCGCCCTGGGGGCCCATCACGGCCAGCTCGGCGGACGGCCACGCGTAGGCCAGGTCGGCGCCGATGCCCTTGGAGTTCATGACCACGTAGGCGCCGCCGTAGGCCTTCCGGGTGATGACCTGGATGCGCGGCACGGTCGACTCGCAGTAGGCGTAGAGCAGCTTGGCTCCGTGGCGGATGATGCCGCCGTACTCCTGGTCGGTGCCGGGCATGAAGCCGGGCACGTCCACGAAGGTGACGAGGGGGATGTTGAACCCGTCGCAGGTGCGCACGAAGCGGGCGCCCTTCTCCGAGCTGTCGATGTCGAGCACGCCGGCGAGGACCTGCGGCTGGTTGCCGACCACGCCGACCACGTGGCCGTCGATGCGCCCGAAGCCGCACACGAGGTTCATCGCCCAGCGCCCGTGGTACTCGACGAAGTCGCCGCCGTCGAGGACGGCGGCGATCACCTCGACCATGTCGTAGGGCTGGTTGGGGCTGGCGGGGATCAGCTCGCGCAGCTCCGGGCACGGCCGGCCGGCGTCGTCGCCGGCCAGGACCCGCGGCGGTTCCTCCAGGTTGTTGGACGGCAGGAAGCCCAGCAGGTAGCGGACGTCGTCGAGGCAGGACTTCTCGTCGGCGGACACGAAGGCGGCCACGCCCGACTTGGTGGCGTGGGTGACCGCCCCGCCGAGCTCTTCGAGGGTCACCTCCTCGCCGGTAACGGTCCTCACGACGTCCGGCCCGGTGATGAACATCTGGGACGTGCCGTTGACCATGAAGATGAAGTCGGTCATGGCGGGGCTGTACACCGCCCCCCCGGCGCAGGAGCCCATGACCACGCTGATCTGGGGGATCACGCCCGAGGCGTCGACGTTGCGCTTGAAGATCCCGCCGAAGTAGTGGAGGCCGACGACGCCCTCCTGCACCCGCGCCCCCCCGCCGTCGTTGATGCCGATCATCGGCACACCAAGTGACACGGCGAGGTCCATCACCTTGTGGACCTTCTCGCCGAACACCTCCCCGAGCGACCCGCCGTTGACGGTGAAGTCCTGGCTGAAGACGCAAACCTTGCGGCCGTCGATCGTCCCGAAGCCGGTGATCACCCCGTCGGTGTACGGCCGCTTGTCGTCGGCCAGCCCGGGCGCCCGGGTGCGCGCCAGCATGTCCAGCTCCTGGAACGACCCGGCGTCGAGGAGGTAGTCGAGCCGCTCACGGGCGGTCATCTTCCCCTTGGAGTGCTGGCGTTCGACGGCGTGGGGCGCCCCGGCGTGGAGGGCCTGCTCCTTGCGGCGGGCGAGATCGTCGAGGCGTTCGGCCATGGGGTGGCGCGGCATCGCCCCGGAGGCTACCTAGCCTGCCGGCGTGCCGGTCGAGCCTCCCCCGACGCCGTGGCGGTTCCCGTGCGGCGCCGGCGAGATCACCGCCGCCGCCGGCGACCGTGAGCTGGTCGTCGCTGGCGCCGACCTGGAGCCGGGAACGCTGCTGGCCGCCTACCGCGCGGGGATGTT
>JAJZJY010000489.1 GCA_021809885.1 Actinomycetes bacterium | reverse complement strand
ACCCGTTGCGACCCGACGCCGCCGCCGGGGTAGCCCGCCTGCGCTCCCTCGGGCTCACGGTGGCGATCGCCAGCGGCGACGCTCGAGCGGTGGCCGACGCGGTGGGGGCACAGGTCGGCGCCGACGAGGTCCACGCCCCGCTTCGCCCCGAGGACAAGGCCACGCTGATAGGCGACCTGCGCCAACGCCTCGGCCAGGTCGCCATGGTCGGCGACGGCATCAACGACGCCCCCGCGCTCGCCGCCGCTGATGTGGGCATCGCCGTGGGCGGCGGCACCGGGGTAGCCATGGCAGCGGCCGATATCACCTTGGTCCACGGCGATGTCGGAGCAGTCGCCGACGCCATCGCCTTGGCCCGGGCCACCCGGCGGATCATCTGGCAGAACCTCGGGTGGGCGTTCGGCTACAACCTGGTCCTCATCCCCTTGGCCGCAGCGGGGGTCCTGCCCCCCATCTTCGCCGCCCTGGCCATGGCCTTCTCCTCGGTGTCGGTCGTGGCCAACGCCCTACGCCTCCGCGGCTTCGGCCGCTCACGCTCGCCCGGCCCACCCGCCGCTGGCCTCGCGGTACCTGACCAACGGGTCGCCGCGTGAGGGCGGACGGAGTGGTAACGATCGAGCTCACCTGCACCATGAGCAGCAACACCAAGAGCCGCTGCTCATGGACATCAAGCATCTCCTCTCGCTCAACCCGCTGGCGCCTGCCTACGCCCCCCGGGCTCGAGGCGGCCGCGGTCGCCGACAGGGCAGCGGCGGTTGGGTCGGCTGCGCCGGCGGCCTGGTCGAACTCGGCCACGGCACAGAGGGTCTCTGCTCGACAACGAGACGCCCTGCGACACGCCGAGCACCTGGCTCCCTTTGAGTTGGCCACCACGCCGCTGGCGGCTGGGGAGCGGCTGCGTTCATCGACGGCGGCGGCGGCGGCTTCGGTCGCCCCCGGAGCTGTGGCTTCCGAGGGATGGGCGACCGCAAAGGCCCAGGCTGGGCGGCGCCGTCGTACTGGCCCCACCACCGAGACGCTGGTGGGGTCGGGATCGGATAGGCGAGCAAGACGAGGTTCCTCCCCGACGCCCTGGTCGAGAGGTCCACGTTGGCGCGCTACGCACCCTAACGGCAGCTGCGAGCCGAGGTTACTGCTGGTACGGGTCGCCGGGGCGGCGGATCGCTGCCTTGGTGAAGGCCCAGGTGGAGAGTTGTTGGTCACCCGCCGAGCCCCTCGGGTCCGGCTCGCCTGCCGGGGGGGTCGTCTCCTCGACGGTGCAAGCAGGGGTTCCGTTGGCTTGACGGTCGTAGCGGACGGCTTGGCGGAGGTCGGCCTTGGCCCAGTCGGCGAACACCACGAGCATAAAGATGACGGTGAACAGCTCGCTGGCCGCCCACAACAGGCCGCCGCCGGTGTGGGTGTCGGCCAGGGTGTACGACGGGGCTATCGGGGTGGACATCTCGAGGATGGCGACCCCGAGGAACGACGACCAGGGGATGGAGGCGAAGAGCAGCAGGAGCTTGGCTCCGTGCCCCCATCGTCGAGGCAGGACATCGACACCGACGATGGGCCACCAATACAGGCATCCGGCGAGCAAGAAATGCAGGTGGGTGTAGTAGTGGAACCAGGTGTTCTCGATGCTGAGGCGGTAGAGGGGGGTGAGGAAGTAGCCGTACATCGTCGCCACCACCAATCCTCCGGCCACTAAGGGGTGGGTCAAGAGCGCAGCAGGAGGGCTGTGGAGGATCTTGAGCAGCCTGGTCGTCGTCGAGCGGCTCGAGGCCTGCAACGCCAGGGTCACTGGGGCGCCCATGGCCAGCAACGGGGGGGCCAAGTTCATCAACAGTAGGTGCTGGGCGACGTGGGCAGTGAAGTTGGTGTCGTCGTAGGCGGCCAACCCGGATTGGGTAGCAACGACGACGACGAGGACTCCGCAGACGAATGCCGCCGTGCGCCACGCGGACCATCGCCGGGCCCGCCGGCTCAGGCGGCGGACCGACACGACGTACCAGCCGATCGCCGCCGCCTCGAAGGCGGCGGCCGCGACTACCGGCCAGTCGTGTTGCCACGCGGTGAGCAAGGTGTGTAGTCGCACCGGGGGTGATGGAGGACCGTCCGACACCGTCAACCACGCCAGATCACCTGGCATAGTTCGTTCCCGCCAAGTGACCGTAGGCCGTCCAGTGACCTTGGGTTCTAAGCTCCAAGCCGGCCACTACGATCCCGATCCCGACGACCTGGGCTGGGATGTGAAGCTGCATCTCTGGCATGGCCCCGCTCGGCGCGCCGAGATGCCCAACGCGAACAAGCTGACGCCAGTGGCGATGAGCGTCAATTTGAGACCTTCTCTGGCGCCTCCCTGGGGAGGCCCGGACGCCTACCCCGATCAGCGCCAACCGTCGCGTCGCCGCGTTTGCCGGCGGCTCCTGGGTCGTCGCCATGGCGTCAAAGGGAGGATCCGGCGCCTTGTGACCGACGTTCAGCTGGCTGCCGGAGCGTCGTCGCTGGCACCCCCGGGGGTAGGAATCCCGAAGGCAGGCTCAGGGAACGGCGATGACCGCTCGGCGCGCAATTGGTCCACCTCTGCCCGGAGACGGGCAACTTCGGCGTCAAAGCCAGGGTGGGAGCCAGAGATGCCCGCCGTCTGGCCGCTTGATACCTTGTTGCCCGACATTCCCCGCATCATCAACACCATCGACAGCGGGCATATGGCAACGAGCAGCAACGGCAAGACCCGACCGAACAGGTGTGGGTCCACCGCGAGCACACCAACGGCGACCACGGCCAAGCCAATGATCACCTTGCGGTTGAGACAGCATCTCATCGTTCGGTGCCTTCCTGCCGGGAACTTGATCCAGAGAGGGACGTCGCCAAGACTCCTACCGGCTCCCTCGGGGTGACACAACGACTATAGCGTGTCGTAGCAAGACGAGCAAGAGCGACGGCAAGGCAGACTGTAGGGGGGCTCTTGGGCATCCACACCGCCGGGATGACAGGGTCGGCTCCTCCCAGCCGGCTAGGAGGTCGCGATGGGCAAGGCCAGCGTGTTGGTGGTCGACGATGAGCACAAGATCAGGGAGGTGGTGCGGACCTACCTCGAGCACGACGGTTATGTGGTGTTCGTGGCCGGGACCGGTCAAGAGGCGTTGGCGGCAGCCCAGCGCCTCGAGCCCGACCTGGTCGTGTTGGACCTGCTGCTGCCCGACCTGCCCGGCGAGGAGGTCGCCCGCTCGATCCGGGAAGTCGCCGACGTGCCGATCATCATGCTCACCGCCAAGGCCTCCGAGGACGAGCGGGTGGCCGGGTTGCACCTGGGAGCCGACGACTACCTGGCCAAGCCGTTCAGCCCCCGGGAGCTGGTTGCCCGGGTCGAGGCGGTCCTGCGCCGGGCGAAGGGCACCGATCCCGGGGTGTGGTCTTTCGATGAGGGTCGGCTGGTCATCGACAGGGACGGCCGCGAGGTCCGCGTCGAGAATCGCGCGGTGTTGCTCACCCGAAGCGAGTTCGACCTTCTGGCCACCCTGGCGTCCCGGCCCGGACGGGTGTGGTCCCGCTACGAGCTGGTCACCCGGGTCCAGGGATACGACTACGACGGCTACGAGCGCACCATCAACGCGCACGTGAAGAACCTGCGCGCCAAGCTGGGCGACGATCCCCGCCAGCCCCGGTTCGTGGCGACCGTCGCGGGCGTGGGCTACAAGCTCGACGTGGCACCCGATGCGTAGGTCGCTCTTGTTGCGCCTCACTGTCGCCTTCGCCGCAGTGGGTCTCGGGACCGCCGCGCTCGTCGCGGTGGTGGTCAACCTGGCCTTCGGGGCCCGCTTCGCCAGCTACGTCTCGGCCGAGCAGCAGGCCCGCCGAAGCCAACTGGTGGCTGCTGTGTCCGCCTCATACCGCGGCCAGGGACGCTGGAACCCAGCTGCGCTGGCCGCCCTGGACCCGCTGGCCGCCATGGCCGACGAACAGGTGAGCGTGCTCGACGCGCGGGGCCGGCTCGTGTGGTCGTCCACCGCCGCTGCGAGCGGGACGATGGCAGCCATGGACCATGCGATGATGGGGAGCCCCGCCCTCGGGCCTGCTGTGCGCGTCCCGGTGGTAGCGGCAGGCGCCCGGGTCGGCACCACCCTCATCCGCCTCCCCTCGACTGGGGCACCCGCCCTCGACCAGGCCTTCCGGTCCTCGGTGGAGCGACTGCTGGTGCTCTCGGGGATCGGCGCGGGCGTGGTGGCCGTGATCGTCGGGGTCTTCTTGGCGCGCCGGGTGACAGCCCCGGTGCGCTCGCTCACCACCGCGGCCCGCTCCCTCAGCGCCGGGCGACGCCCAGCGCGCTTGGAGGACACCTCGCCTGACGAGCTCGGCCAGATGGCCGCTGCCTTCAACGCTATGGCCGACGCGGTCGAAGCCGAGGACATCCTGCGCTGCAGCTTCGCCCGCGACATAGCCCA
>JAJZJY010000488.1 GCA_021809885.1 Actinomycetes bacterium | reverse complement strand
CCGCCCGGAAGGGCGTAGGCCACGCCGCCGGCGACGGCACCCATTGACAGCAGCAGCAGCATGCCTGCCGCGATGCGGCGGCGCCGGAGGACCCTGCGTCGCCGGGCAAGGGCGGCCGGCGACCGCTGCACGGGCGGGCGGTCGTAGGGCGGGCGAGCCATGCGTCGTCGCGACCCTACGCGGCGTGGTCGGCACAGGGATGCGCGGGTGCCCCGTCCCACTCCCTCCCACCTACGTTGCGCTGATATATCACTATGGATTACGGTGCCCTGCGTGTCCGCCGTCGGCACCCGGCCTCCCGATCCGACGACCGGCTCCCTCGCGGAGCGGGCCTACTACGCCCTGCGGCACCGCCTGCTGACGCTGGTGATCCCGCCCGGAGGGCTCATCCAGGAGGACCGCCTGTGCGCTGAGCTCGGCCTCGGGCGGACGCCGGTGCGCGA
This sequence comes from Actinomycetes bacterium, assembly GCA_021809885.1. Classification (GTDB taxonomy): domain Bacteria; phylum Actinomycetota; class Acidimicrobiia; order Acidimicrobiales; family Palsa-688; genus JAKAQB01. The sequence continues at coordinate 3,994 of JAJZJY010000488.1, read as the reverse complement.
GGCGATCAAGCGCCTCGAGGCCGAGCACCTCGTCGTGGTGTACCCCCGGCGCGGGACCTTCGCGACCGAGATGGACATCGCCGACCACGCCCTCATCGCTGACGTCCGCCGCCACCTCGAGGCGCTCGCCGCCGAGCGGGCCGCCGAGCAGATGACCCGGTCCGACGAGGCTGGGCTGCGGTCCCTCCGGCGGGACATCGACGCGATCGACTCGATCGACTCGATCGACCCGGCGCAGCGGGACGCCCTCATGCTCCTCGACGGGCGCCTGCACCAGGCGATCTACAAGGCGACGCACAACGCCTACCTCGAGACGACCCTTGCCCAGTACTACAACCTCGCCCTGCGCCTCTGGTACGTGTTCATCGAGCGGCTGGAGGACGTGCACGGCCACGTCGAGGGCCACGCCGGCCTCGTCGACGCCATCCTCGCCCGCGACGGGGCCACTGCCCGAGCCCTCGCCGCCCGCCACGTGGAGGATTTCGAACGGGCGGTGCTCGAAGTCGAGCTCCAGACGATCCCCTTGACGCCCGGCCGCCCCTGAGATATACCACTGATATACCTCGTGTGCCGGGCCGCGGCGCGCGTCGGGCAGGTTGGAGGACCAGCGTGAGCGAAGTACCGGCCGAGGCGAACGTCGTCATCATCGGTGCCGGCATCGTCGGCAACAGCTTGGCCTGGCACCTCGCCCAGCTGGGGGAGACCAGCATCGTGGTGGTCGACAACGGCCCGTTGCCCAACCCCGGCGGCTCGACCGGCCATGCGTCCAACTTCCTGTTCCCCTTCGAGCACTCGCTGATGATGACGCAGCTGACCCGGGACAGCGTGCGCCAGTACAAGGCGCTCGGCGTCTTCACCGAGAGCGGCGGCATCGAGGTGGCCCGCACCGAGGCGCGCATGCAGGAGCTCCGGCGCAAGCAGTCCACGGCGAAGGCGTGGGACATCGAGTCCCACCTGCTCGGCCCCGAGGAGATCAAGAAGCTCGTTCCCTACATCAACGACGAGCTCCTCGTCGGCGGCCTCTCCTTCCCGAGGACCGGGGTCGTCGACTCCCTGCGGGCGGGGACCGTCATGCGGGAGGGGGCCCAGCAGCTCGGTGCCCTGACGGTCGTCGGCAACGTCGAGGTGGAGGGCATTGACGTGGCCGGCGGGCGGGTCAGGGCGGTCCGCACCGACGCCGGGACCGTGCGCGCCGGGCGCGTCGTCGTGTGCTGCGGGGTCTGGAGCCCGCGGGTGGCGCGCCTGGCCGGTGCCCACATCCCGCTGTCGCCGGCGGTGCACCAGATGGTGAGCGTCGGGCCGATCGCCCTGTTCGAGGGGACCGAGGGCGAGATCTCCTACCCGATCGTGCGGGACATGGACACCTACATGTACGAGCGCCAGCACGGCGCCGACATGGAGGTGGGCTCCTACGCGCACCGCCCGATCCTGGTCGACCCCGACGACATCCCGTCGATCGCCGCCTCGGCGCTGTCGCCCACCGAGCTGCCGTTCACCTCCGAGGACTTCGATCCTCAGCTCGCTGACGCGCTCGAGCTCATGCCCCAACTGCTCGGAGACGAGAAGGCCGGCGTCCGCTATGCGATCAACGGGCTGATCTCACTGACCCCCGACGGCCATCCCCTCATGGGGGAGTCCCCGGAGGTGGGGGGCCTGTGGTCGGCGGCGGCGAGCTGGATCAAGGAGGCGCCGGCGATCGCGCGGGCGGTCGCCGAGTGGATGACCGTCGGGCGCAGCGAGATCGACTGCCACGAAGCGGACATCGCCCGCTTCCACCCACATCAGCGGACGCGCGCCCATGTCAAGGCGCGCGCCGACGAGGCCTTCAACAAGACCTACGGGATCGTGCACCCCGCCGAACAGTGGGACTCCAGTCGCGGCCTGCGTCGCAGCCCGGTGCACGACCGGACGGAGGCCCTCGGCGCCGTCTACTTCGAGACCGCCGGCTGGGAGCGCCCGCAGTGGTACGCGAGCAACGAGCGCCTGGTCGACCTCTACGGCGACCGGGTCGTCCGGCGGGCGGCGGAGTGGGACGCCCGCTGGTACTCGCCCATCGTCGAGGCGGAGCACCTTGCCATGCGCGACGGGGCCGGCCTGGTGGACCTGGGGGCGTTCTGCGTGATGGACGTGGGCGGCCCGTCCGCCCTCGAGACGCTCAACCGGGTCGCCGTCGCACAGATGGACGTGCCGGTGGGTCGCGTGGTGTACACCCCCTTCCTCGACGAGGAGGGGGGCTTGCGCGCGGACCTGACGGTGATGCGCCTCGGGGACTCGTCGTTCCGTGTCGTGACGGGCGCCGGCGTCGGCATGCTCGACCGCCAATGGCTGGTCGACCACTTGCCCGACGACGGCTCGGCGCACGTCACCGACGTCACCTCGGGCTGGACCACCCTCGGCCTGTGGGGCCCGCGCGCCCGGGACGTCCTCGCCTCGGTGACCACCGACGACGTGACCCACGGAGGGTTCCGCTTCGGGACCTGCCGGTGGATCGAGGTGGGCGACCTGGATGTGCTCGCCTCACGCATCTCGTACGTCGGGGAGCTCGGCTGGGAGCTGTACGTCCCCACCGACAACGGGGCAGCCTTGTGGGACGAGCTCGCCGGCGCCGGCCAGGCGCACGGCCTCGTGCCCGTCGGCATCGGCGTGTACGGCACCACCGCCCGCCTGGAGAAGGGCTACCGGGCCTACGGGCACGAGCTCACCCCCGACTACACGCTCTGCGAAGCGGGGCTGCACCGCAAGGCCGTGAAGCGCCAGGACTTCGTGGGCAGGGCGGCCCACCTCGCCGAGCGGTCCACGCCGCCGCCGGCAACGCTGTGCACCCTCACCGTCGACTACCACGGCGTGCCAGCCGGCGAGCGCCGCTACCCGCTCGGCCACGAGGCGATCCTGTCGGAGGAGGGCGAGCCGCTCGAGGACGCCAAGGGACGGCGCAGCTTCGCGACGAGCGCCGGCGCCGGCCCGTCCGTGGGGTCACACCTGCTGCTCGCCTACCTGCCCACCCATCTCGCCGTTCGCGGCACCCGGCTCCAGGTCGAATGCATGGGTGAGCGCTATCCCGTGGAGGTGGCGGTGGCCGGCAACGGCGCGGTGTTGGACCCGGGCAACGAGCGGATGCGGGCGTAACGTGAGAGTCCTGGTCTGCATCAAGCGGGTCCCGGCCGTCGGCGGTCGGATCGTGCTCGACGGGGCGGACATCGACACCCGGTTCCTCGGCTTCACGATGAGCCCGCACGAGGAGTGCGCCGTGGAGGAGGCGGTGCGGCTCGTGACCGCCCACGGCGGCGAGTCCGTGGTCGTCAGCGTCGGGCCGCCCGAGAGCGAGGAGCAGTTGCGCTACGCCCTGTCGCTCGGCGTCGAGCGGGCTGTGCTGGTGGAGACCGACGGCGGTGAGCTCGGACCGCGGGCGACGGCGCGCGAGCTGGCTGCCGTGGTGGGGGCCGAGGAGGGGAGCGGGGGGACTTTCGACCTGCTGCTGTTCGGCAACGAGGCGCCCGACAGCGGCGACTTCCAGGTCGGCATCCGGGTGGCCGAGGCCCTCGGGCGGCCGTGCGTCAGTGGCGTCAAGCAGCTGTCCGTCGAGGGCGGCACGGCCGTCGCCATGCGCGACCGGGGCCGGGGCATGGAGGTCTACCGCGTCCGCCTCCCCGCAGCCGTCGCCGTGAAGGAGGGGCTCAACCTGCCGCGCTACCCGTCGCTTCCGGGCCGGCTCAAGGCGAAGTCCAAGCCGCTTGCCCGCCGGTCGGTGCTCGGCGGCGACGACGGCCTGCGCAAGGTCGGGCTGCGGGTACCCGACGGCGACGCCCGGGGCACGCAGTCGCTCGGCACCGGACCCGACGCCGCGACCCGGGTCGTCGAGGTGCTCGAGGAGCTGGGGGTGCTCACCCCGTGATCCTCGTGCTGGTCTTACACGACCGGGGGGCCCCGCCACACCTCTCCGCCGAAAGCGTCGCCCTCGCCTGCGGACTCGGCTCGCGGCTGCACGCCGTCGCCC
>JAJZJY010000487.1 GCA_021809885.1 Actinomycetes bacterium | reverse complement strand
GTCTACGTGGCGGTCGGTCACCTTGCGGATGGTGATGGACTCCCGAGCCGGGGTCTCCCGCCTGCGGGACATCGACCCGCGCACCTCGCGGATGCTGGGGGAGGCGGCCCGAGTGGTCCCCCGCGCAGGGGGGACTGCCGATCCGACCGTCATCGGGACCTCGCGGATGGCGGGGGACCACCACGGCGCCCGGACCGACTGCCTCGTCCTCGGTCGCGCCCCGACACCCGCGGCGTCGTGCCCCGGTTCCCTGGCCCGTCGCCCCACTCATCGGCGGCCCCAGAGCCGGGTCCGGCGGGCGGCGATCCGTTCGAGCGATTCGGCGAGGGGCGGCGGGAGCATCGGCGCCTCGACCAGGCGGATGAGCGCTCCGCCGCAGCACCGGCACACCAGGGCGTGGTAGCTGCGGCCGGGCGGCTCCTCGCCGTTGCAGGGCACGGCGCAGCTCGGGCAGACGAGGAGGTGCTCGGCGTCGTAGGCGGCGTCGAGGTCCGCCCGCTCGGTCCGCAGGCGCCGGTGGAGCGGGAGGCCTTTGAGTGCCCGGGCCACGGCCGCCGAACGGCGCCGCTCGTGCTCGGCCATCGCCTCGTCCACGACGGTCCGGCCGTCGATCGGGGAGCCCGGCTGGAGGTCCCGGTCGCCGACGAGTGCGCCGCTGGCCAGGGTGGCAGCCGGCTGGCAGAGTCGGGGATCGGCGCAGCGGACCGCCTCGTTCCCGGAGAGCAGCATGTCGGCCTGGGCCGTCCAGCACTCCCGGTAGAGGGCACGCCAGGCCGAGAGCACCGGCGCCGGTGCCGGAGTTCCGGTCCCGGCCTTCGCCTGCACCCACCAACTGGCGGTCTGCTCCACGAGGTCGAGGTGCTCCAGGCCCCAGCGTTCCCTGCAGTTGAGCGCGGCGAGCGGCCCGGCGAAGAGGTAGCGGACCACTGCCGCGGCCTCCTCGTTGTCGCCGATGGCGTCGGCGAGCGCCGGGGCGTCGCGGTGGAGGTCGTGGACCAGCTGGCGGCGCCGGTGCTCGTCGTGGCGGCGCTCGGCGGCCTCGACTTGTGCCACCACTCGGCGGTACTGGCGCACGTCCGGCGCGAGCAGCTGTGACAGCGTGATCGGTGCGTCCTCCACGGCTTGGCGCCACACGGGCGCGACGACGGCCTCCTCCGGCGAAGCGACGGCCGCACAGGCCGCCACCAGCTCGTCGTAGTGGGCTGGGTTCTCGCTCGGGTAGGGGGACGGGCGGGGCCGGTCCTTCTCGACGCCGGCCAGGAAACGGTTCACCCGGGCCTCCGACGTCGTGACGAGGAGCAACGCCGGACAGCACGGGTGGCGGTCCCACCAGACGGTGTCCTTGCAGTAGCTGCGGTGCCGGGCCACCTTGGCCCGCAGGCGTGCCTGGTCCATCGTGGCGAAGTCCACTTCCACGAACGCCCCGGCCACGCCGTCTTGGCCGTCGACGTCGAGGTGGACCTCGGCGTAGGCGTCGGGGCGGATGCGCCCGGTGCCCTGATAGCCCGACCAGTCCTCCCAGGCGCCCTCGTCCCGGCGCCACTCGTTGAGGGCGAGCCCGACCGACGGGCCGACGCCGAAGAGGGCGACGTAGAGACCGGCGATGGCGGCCGTGTGGCGCAGGAACAGCGGGTTGGGCGTGCCCTTGCCCGGGGCGGGCGAGGTGCCCTCGACGAGGCGGGCGCCGGCACGGGTCAGCCACCAGTAGAACGGGGCTGACCCCGACGCCGCGTACGGACGGGTCCGGTCCACGAGCGAGCGTTCCCGCAGCCGGGTGAGGCGGTAGTCGACGGTCCGTTCCGGACGACGGGTGAGGGTGATGAGCTGAGGCGTCGTCAGCACCCGGTGGACCTGGAGCAGCCCGAGGATGTCGTGGTCGATAGCGCAGAGCCGATCGATCCTCGTCGCTACGCTGCGGCCCCCGTTCATCGCCGCCCGCCGAGTAGGCGGAGAAGCTTGACTGCCAACCTTCCCCTACAGTCGGGGTCCTTCGAGACGGCCAGACTGCCGGCCTGACCGGCGTCTTCACACCTGCGAGGCTCGCGGATCGCCAGGGAAGCGATCCGCGAGATCCCCCGCTTCTGGTGGGTCCGGGACCTCGTCCGTCTGGTAGCCCGTTGCCGACGATCGGGTCCATCACTGCGGTGGGTTCGACAGCGCCGGGCGGCAGTGTGCTGATGGCATCTGTGGACGTGGCGGTGATGTTGCATAGACCTCCTTGGACGAGGGCCTCCATAGAAGAACAAGGGGAAACGGGCCGGAAATGGACAAACTCGGTCAAAAAAACCGTCTGACCAGCCGTTCCGCGCGGCGGCGCCAACGAGCGTGGGCAGGGCAGCCGCTCGGCGGCGCGGGCGCGGCAAGGCGTGGCCGGCCGGCCGGTGGCATCGGGGAATTCAGGTTCGTCATGGGCTGGCCCACGACCGGACAAGCGTGCCAGGGAGCGGAGATGAGACCTCGATCCGCCCGCGAAGTCAAGGGGTCTTCGAGATTTTTCTCACTTCGCGAATTCGCTCGTCATGACCCTTTTCCGGTGCAACTGGGCAGACCGACTCAGCGATGCCCATCCATCCATCCATCCATCCATCGATTACGCAACTGAGATCGCGGAACGTCCAATGGCGTCCAGACGCGAACGTGGGTGAAGTGAACCTTTGGAAGCCGGTTCCGTCCCCGCCTCCCACGGCGCCCAGTCCCGGTCATTTAGGTCCCAGCCCTTGTCACATCGAGCGCCAGCGTCGCACAGGCCGCCACCACTGGCTCTACTGCCATCTCTCCGTCGTCGTCGACGTCGAGTACCCCGATCATCCGGAGGATCTCCAAGGATTCGGCAGGGTCGATTTCGACCTCGGCCATGGTGAGCAGCTCGGCCAGGGTCTCGGGGTCACCGGTCAGACCCTCGCGCAGCAAGAACTCGAAGGCCTCCACCGCTCCCACATCGCCGGGCTGGGAGGGGTCCCGAGCATCGAGGCCGACCGCAGCGACGAGTTCGCGTGCTCCCTCGGGGGTGGCTAGCTCGTCACGGATATCGGCGATGACGTCTTCGAACGGTCGAACATGCATTCCCTTGATGACTCGACTCACGAGACTTGGCCACCCACCGGTGACTTCGAGCAACTGGGCTTGGCGCCTGGGGTGGGCGAGGTCGAGCTCCTCGATGCGGTCCCAGGCCATCAGGGCCGCACTGCCGATCCGTCGGAGGCCGACCTCAGTCCCGACGAGGTCGCCTGCGTGTGACGGCGTGGCCACCAACCGGGAGAGCAGCCAACGCTCACCCGGGCCCGCAACGAGCACAGCCGCGCGAGTCCCGCGGGCCGTGCGGGCCATGCCTCGGCGTTGCGCAGCCTCGATCGACTGTTCGAAGGATTCCTTGGAGATGCCGGTCATGTCGGCCGCCACGACGATGTGGCCGATGCGGGGCACCGACATGGCGTCCCGCCACGCCCGCAGCGACGTCGTCTCGAGGAACTCGCAGTCGTGGAGCCGCTTAACAGCCTCAGCGAGTGCCGCCGGCACGTTCTCGGCCAGCAGCCCCCGGGAGCCGACGACAATGCGGAGCTGGGTCCGCCCGATCCCCACCGCGTCGGACAGCTGGTCGGCCGTGAGCGGGCTGAACCGGTCGGACCCGAGGGAGATGCGCGAACCCCCGGCCCCGGCGGCCACATCCGACACGTAGTTCTCCGACGCCTCCATCAGCTGCCCGGCGATCTCGTCCTCGGAACCGAACAGGTGGACCGTTGCCGGCGACAGCATCCGGTAGCCGACGGTCGCATCCCCGGCGAAGACCCCAAGGCCCACGAGCTCGTCGCACAGCGAGCGCACGTCGTCGTTGTCCACGCCGGCGAACCCCTCGGGCCAGTACTCCGCGGCGCTGGTCTTCAGTTCCGCCACCGACGTCGGGACCCCGAGGCCGACAGTCATGGCCCGCCAGGCCACCAGGTACGCCAGCAGCTTGTACCGGTGGTCGAGGTCGAGCGTGTAGAAGAGCCGGGTCCGGACGCCGGTCTCAAGCTCGGCCGAGCTCAGCAGCTCGTTCAGGACATCGTCCTCGACCTTCCAGGGCGCGACCCCGAGCACGGGCTCGCGGTGCAGCTTCTCGACGAGTTGCTTGCAGGCCAGCTGGATGACGCTCGGGTTGCAGGCGCAGTAGGTGACGAGCCGGTCGACCTGGGCGTCGGTGATGGCGAACCCCATCGCCCGTAGGGGTCGACGGACCAGACTCGACGCCGAGGAGGGATCAAGCGGTCCGATGACGAGCGGCTGGGGAAGGTGCGAGAGCGGTTGGTTGGGGAGCTTGCGGTAGCGGGCCACGTGCTGGAGCCCGCTGAAGACCACCTTGAATCGCCCACGGCTCATCAAGTCCCGCAGCTCGGCCACGTTCCGAAAGTGCGAGGCAGCATCCGCCTTCAAGAAGAAGTCGCACTCATCGAGCAGCAGCAGG